>NZ_JBRREA010000003.1:180000-181861 GCF_056759975.1 Stenotrophomonas sp. STEN031 | reverse complement strand
CCTGACGATGACCTACTCTCGCACAGCTTAGGCTGCACTACCATCGGCGCGGCTACGTTTCACTTCCGAGTTCGGGATGGGATCGGGTGGTTCCATAGCGCTAATTTCATCAGGGAGACGGTTGGAGCGTCGCCATCCAAACAACGGATTTAGGCGCCTGCCTCTCATGGATCTTGTGACGTAGCGTGCACTTGGACTTCTATCGACATGTCATGTCGGCCAAGGCAACTTGAGGTTATATGGTCAAGCCACACGGATCATTAGTATCAGTTAGCTCAATGCATTGCTGCACTTACACACCTGACCTATCAACCACATAGTCTATATGGTTCCTTTAGGGGGCTTGTGCCCCGGGAAGTCTCATCTTGAGGCGCGCTTCCCGCTTAGATGCTTTCAGCGGTTATCGCTTCCGAACATAGCTACCCGGCAATGCCACTGGCGTGACAACCGGAACACCAGAGGTTCGTCCACTCCGGTCCTCTCGTACTAGGAGCAGCCCCTCTCAAACTTCCAACGCCCATGGCAGATAGGGACCGAACTGTCTCACGACGTTCTGAACCCAGCTCGCGTACCACTTTAAATGGCGAACAGCCATACCCTTGGGACCGACTACAGCCCCAGGATGTGATGAGCCGACATCGAGGTGCCAAACACCGCCGTCGATATGAACTCTTGGGCGGTATCAGCCTGTTATCCCCGGAGTACCTTTTATCCGTTGAGCGATGGCCCTTCCATACAGAACCACCGGATCACTAAGTCCTAGTTTCCTACCTGCTTGATCCGTCGATCTTGCAGTCAAGCACGCTTATGCCTTTGCACACAGTGCGCGATGTCCGACCGCGCTGAGCGTACCTTCGAGCTCCTCCGTTACTCTTTAGGAGGAGACCGCCCCAGTCAAACTACCCACCATACACGGTCCCCGATCCAGATAATGGACCTAGGTTAGAACGTCAAGCACGACAGGGTGGTATTTCAAGGATGGCTCCACTGCAGCTAGCGCCACAGTTTCATAGCCTCCCACCTATCCTACACAGACGAACTCAACGTTCAGTGTAAAGCTATAGTAAAGGTTCACGGGGTCTTTCCGTCTTGCCACGGGAACGCTGCATCTTCACAGCGATTTCAATTTCACTGAGTCTCGGGTGGAGACAGCGCCGCTGTCGTTACGCCATTCGTGCAGGTCGGAACTTACCCGACAAGGAATTTCGCTACCTTAGGACCGTTATAGTTACGGCCGCCGTTTACTGGGGCTTCGATCAAGAGCTTCGCCTTGCGGCTGACCCCATCAATTAACCTTCCAGCACCGGGCAGGCGTCACACCCTATACGTCCACTTTCGTGTTTGCAGAGTGCTGTGTTTTTGATAAACAGTCGCAGCGGCCTGGTTACTGCGACCCTCTTCAGCTATAGCTCGCATGAGCCACCAAAAAGGGTGCACCTTCTCCCGAAGTTACGGTGCCATGTTGCCTAGTTCCTTCACCCGAGTTCTCTCAAGCGCCTGAGAATTCTCATCCTACCCACCTGTGTCGGTTTACGGTACGGTCTGCGTAAGCTGAAGCTTAGGAGCTTTTCCTGGAAGCGTGGTATCAGTGACTTCGCCTTAAAGGCTCGTCTCGGTGCTCGGTCTTAAAGGATCCCGGATTTGCCAAAGATCCAAACCTACCGCCTTTCCCCAGGACAACCAACGCCTGGTACACCTAACCTTCTCCGTCCCTCCATCGCACTTACGCGAGGTGCAGGAATATTAACCTGCTTCCCATCGACTACGCATTTCTGCCTCGCCTTAGGGGCCGACTCACCCTGCGCCGATTAACGTTGCGCAAGGAAACCTTGGGCTTTCGGCGTGCGGGTTTTTCACCCGC
>NZ_JBRREA010000003.1:0-175000 GCF_056759975.1 Stenotrophomonas sp. STEN031 | reverse complement strand
GCTGGCGCAGTTCTTCCACCTTGAGGATTTCATCGGCTCCACGACCGATCAGGGCAAGGGCTTCATCAATCGAGGACACGCTAAAACTCCCGACTTCGCAGTCAAAAACATGAATGGTGTTAAGTACAAGTTAACCACGTTAACCGATCGAAAAGCCATGCGGCTCAATGGTTTGACGCGGTATTGATACGTGTCTATGTTACTCGCGTTTGGGCCCGCGATCCGGGTCGACCAGAGAACCGACCGATGTCCCAACCCGATCATGGCTCCGCGCGCAAACAGCGCTTCCAGGAAAGACTCCACGTCCTGCACGACAACGCCCTGCATCGGAAGTTGAAGGAACATCTGCCCGCCGCGTTCAACGAACGCTGGAACCGGCGGCACTGGATCCACGCCAGCCTGTTCGTCACCATCGGTGCATTGGCGGCGACAATCGTCCCCGGTTTTTCCAATTCCATCGACAGCAACCTGCCGTCGTCGCATTCCACGCTTGCCCTGCCCCTGCCGCCGCTGTCACTGGCGCGGCGCGGCGAAACCCCCGGCGACAGCTGGCAGATCCAGCGGGTGCAACGTGGCCAGACCCTGAGTGACCTGTTCGAAGCCGCCGGTGTACCGGCGACCACCATGCAGAAGGTGCTGGACCATCCAGGCACCCGCGAGGTGCTGACCAAGCTGCGCCCGGGCGCCGAAATCGCCTTCGACCTGCCGGTAAACGGCAGCCTGCGCAGCATCCGTTTCGACCGCGATGGCAATCATCGGGTTGAGCTGAGCCTGCAGGGCGACCAGATCCGCGAAAAGGTCAGCGAGCGTGCAACCAGCACCCGCACCGTGGTGGCCAGCGGTGAAATCACCAGTTCGCTGTACAACGCCGCGCGCAAGGCAGGCCTGTCGCCCTCGGCCATCGCCACGATGACCGATGAAATATTCAAGTACGACATCGACTTCTCCAAGGACCTGCAGCCGGGCGACCGCTTCAGCGTGGTCATGGACGAGACCTGGCGCGAAGGCGAGCGCATCGACACCAGCAAGATCCTGGCAGCGACCTTCCAGACCGGCGGCAAGACCTATACCGGCTTCCGGTTTGATCGCAATGGCAAGTCCGAATACTTCGACCTCAACGGCCGTTCGTTGAAGAAGAGCTTCATCCGCTCGCCGATCCAGTTCGCGCGCCTGAGCTCGAACTACGGCACCCGCCGCCATCCCATCCTCGGCACCATGCGCACCCACAAGGGCGTGGATTACGCCGCACGCACTGGCACCCCGATCATGGCCGCCGGCGACGCCCGCGTGCAGTTCGCCGGCACCCAGCGTGGCTACGGCAATGTGGTGATCCTCGACCACGGCAGCGGCCACACCACGCTGTACGGGCATATGTCGCGGCTGGGGCCCTACCGTGCCGGCCAGCGTGTCGCCCAGGGCCAGGTCATCGGTTATGTGGGTTCCACCGGCATGTCGACCGGTCCGCATCTGCATTACGAATTCCGCGTCAACGGCGTGCACCGCAATCCACTGTCGGTGACGATGCCGCCGCCGCAGCCGCTGCAGGGCGCCGATCTGGCCGCCTTCCGTGCGCAGACCGCACCGGCGATGGCACGCATCCAGGGCATGGAAGAACTGATCTACGCCGATGCCGGCGACAGCAGGAAGCCGGTGGCAACGCAGACGGCCGCTGCCGCACCGGCAACCGGCGGCAAGCGCGGCTGAGCCAGCGCAACACCGTTGACGATACGGGCAGGGAGCTTGAAGCTTCCCTGCCCGTTTCTTTTATAGCGACCGCCATGTCCTCCGTTGATCCGCAGCTGCCGCTGTTTCTTGGCCTGATGTCCGGCACCAGCGCCGATGGCATCGATGCGGCGCTGGTGCAGTTTCCGCAGAGCGGTGGATGCCGCTTCGTACACGGCCATACCCATGCCTGGGACGGCGCGACCCGCGATGCCCTGATCGCGCTGGGCCAAGGCGGCGAGCCCGCATCGATGGATGCGCTGGGGCAGCTGGATGCCAGTGTTGGCATCGCCTTCGCCGCTGCCGCCAATCGGCTGCTGGAAGATGCCGGAGTGCGCCGCGAGCAGGTGCAGGCAATCGGCTCGCACGGCCAGACCATCCGTCATCGGCCGCTGAGCACTCCGGCTTTCACCTGGCAGCTCGGCGATGCCAACCGTATCGCCGAGCTGACCGGCATCACCACCGTTGCCGACTTCCGCCGCCGCGATGTGGCTGCTGGCGGACATGGCGCGCCGCTGATGCCAGCCTTTCATCTGGCGATGCTGGGCAGCGCCGATGAAGATCGCGCGGTGCTCAACCTCGGTGGTATTGCCAACCTGAGCCTGATTGCCCGCGATGGCAGCATCCGCGGCTTCGATACCGGCCCGGCCAATGCCTTGCTGGATGGCTGGTGCCAGCGCCATCTTGGTCATGCGTTCGATGCCGATGGTGCGTTTGCGGCCAGTGGTCGAATCGATGAAGCATTGTTGGGTCGGCTGCTGGCCGAGCCTTGGTTTGCCTTGCCGCCGCCGAAAAGTACCGGCCGCGAGCAGTTCCATCTTGAGTGGGTGGAGGCACAGCTGGATGCGGCGCCGCTGTCCCCCGCTGATGTACAAGCGACGCTGCTGGAGCTGACCGCAGCCACGGTGGCCGAGGCGCTGCTGGCGCAGCTGCCGGCTGCGCGGCGCGTGTTGGTCTGCGGCGGTGGTGTGCGCAATCCGCAGTTGCTGACGAGATTGCAGGCGCGGCTACCGGGCGTGCTGATCGGCTCCAGTGCCGAGCATGGACTGGACCCCGATTACATGGAGGCGATGGGCTTTGCGTGGCTGGCACAGGAAACCCTGGCTGGGCGGCCGGGCAATCTGCCCAGCGTCAGCGGCGCGCGCGGGCCGAGGATTCTGGGCGCGATTCATTTGGTGTGAGGCGCTGGCGTGAGGCGCTGGTGGTAGGCGGTAGTGCCGAGCCATGCTCGGCAGGGGCTTTACCGGGAACGCTCCAGCGTAGTGCCGAGCCATGCGCGGCAGAGGCTTTATCGGGAAGGCTCCAGCCGAGCATGGCTCGGCTCTACCTCGGCTCAGATGTCGCTGCCGGTTGGTAGCGCCTGCAGGGCCTTGATGGCCTCGGACAGGACGTCTACTTCGGGCTCCTCGAATCCACCGCGCACATGATGTTCGCTGGCGAACAAGCCTTGTTCCAGCAACGCCAGGCAGGTTTCCTCGCGGGTCCAGCCGCGCGCCACCGACAGACGGCGGATGCGCTCCATCAGCAGCGGATCGATATCACGCAGAGTCACGTCAGCCATGTGCACCACACTACTGTCGGCGAATCCCCCCGGCGGCATCATCAACGACACCGCCGGAGGATTCAATCAGCGCGCGGGATCAACCAGCGCGCGACAACTGGGTAGTGGCATCGACCTCGCGCCGCAGCCACCATGCCATCAGCAGGCCCGGCAGGCCCACCACCACCGATACCAGGAAGAAAATCTGCCAGCCATAGGCGTCGGCCAACACCCCTGCGAACGGCCCGACAAACACCCGCCCCAAGGTCGCAAATGCCGATAGCAAGGCGTAATGGGTGGCCGAGAAACGCGTTCCGCACAGCCCGCTAAGCAGGGCAACAAACGCGGCCGTGCCCATGCCACCGGCGAAGTTGTCCAAGCTCAATGCAAACAGCAGCAGGCCATCCATCGGCGTGGGCTGGTCCAGGTGGACGATCAACAGGTTGAACGCCGGCACCTCAACCGTGCCCCAGGCACCTGCTCCTTCCCGCGCCAGCAGGTAGAAACCGAGGTTGGACACCAACTGCAGCACGCCGAAGCCGATCACCGCCGTCGACAGACGCAGACGTAGCAGGAAGAAGCCACCGACGATGGCGCCAACAATCGTCATCAACAGGCCGATGGTCTTGTTGGCCAGCCCCACTTCAGCCTGGCTGAAACCCATGCCCTTGAGCAGGAACGGGGTGGACAGGCTCAACGCGAACGCGTCGCCCACCTTGTACAGCACCACCAAGGCCAGGAACGCCCCCGCGCCGCGCATGCCGAAATAACTGCGCAGCGACGCGTTGAGCGTCTCGAACCGTACCCAACGGGTAACGCCCAGCCCCAACACCATGGCCGCGGCGATCTGGGTGACGACGAACACCAGCCGCACCCAGCGGTCGGTGCTGTCTGGATCGAGCCCGAACAATACCAGCGCCTGATGGGCCAACCATGCCCCCAGCGCCACGCCGGCGACCAGCGCCAGAAAACCACGCAGCTCACCACCGGCCTTGGAGACCGGTGCCTTGAAGCGTTCCGGCAACTGCGGCATCAACAGCAGCGCCAACACGCCCACTGCCACCGACAGGCCCGCCATCACCCGGTAGACCTGCGGCCAGCTCTGCCATTGCTCGGCCCAGATAAGGGTGATGCCGCCAGAAAGAACCATCGCCAGACGATAGCCAAGGACGGTAAGCGAACCGCCCAGGCCGCGCTCGGCCGGCGCCAGCAGATCGGTGCGGTAGGCATCGATCACCACATCCAGCGTGGCTGACAAGCAGGCCACCAGCACCGCCACCGACGCGAACAACGCCAGATTGCGCGATGGCGACAGCGTGCTCATGAAGGTCAATGCCACGCCAAGCGCGAACAGCATCAGAACGATCCAGCCACGCCTGCGTCCGAGTATCGGCAGGTCGAAGCGGTCGATCAGCGGCGCCCACAGGAACTTGAAGGTGTACGGGATACCGATCAGTGACAGGAAGCCGAGCGTGACCAGGTCCAGCCCGTCCACGGTCAGCCATGCCTGCATCGCACCGCCGGTCAGTGCCAACGGCAGGCCGGAGGCAAAACCGAGCAGCAGGATCACGAACAACCGCCGCAGGCGTTGCAGCCCTGCCGGCGGGGCTTCCACTACCGCTTCACTCACAGGTCGTAGTCCACGGTGAACGGGGCGTGGTCGGAGAAGCGCTGGCCGGTATAGATCGAACTGCCACGCAGGCGCTCACGCAGGCCCGGGGTGACGAACTGGTAGTCGATGCGCCAACCGACATTATTGGCGCGGGCCGCGCCACGGTTGCTCCACCAGGTGTAGTCCTGGCCTTCGGGGTGCAGCGCGCGGTAGGCGTCCACCCAACCGCGGCCCTTGGCCGTGTCGGTCAGTTCGGCCTGGTCGGCGCAGAAACCGTTCATCCAATCGCGTTCCTCGGGCAGGCAGCCGGAGTTCTTCTGGTTGGACTTCCAGTTCTTGATATCCAGCGCGCTGCGCACGATGTTCCAGTCGCCGCACAGCACATAGTCACGGCCACTGGCCAGCCACTCGTCCAGGATCGGCTTGAGCCACTCCATCACCTCGAACTTGAAGCCCTGGCGCAGGTCGCCCGAGGAGCCGGAGGGGATGTAGAACGAGACCACGCTGAGATTGCCGAAGCGTGCCTCGATGTAGCGGCCTTCATCATCGAACGGCGCCCAGCCCAATGCCGTACGCACCTCATCGGGCTCGCGGCGGCTCCAGATGCCTACGCCGCTATAACCCTTCTTGGTGATGGCATCACGGTAGAAGCAATGATGGCCATCCGGGCGGAACAGCGCGTCGGTCAGCTGCGACTCCTGCGCCTTGGTTTCCTGAATGCAGAGCACGTCGGCCTGCTGGCCGAGGAACCACTCGTTGAAGCCCTTGGTAGTGGCCGAACGGATGCCATTGGCATTGAAACTGGTGATACGCATGAAGGACCGCTGTAAGGAAAGCTCAAGACCGGCACAGCATACCGCCCGGAACGGGGCGGTCGACAAACCTGCGGCGCTTTCGCCTGACAACCGCCCAGCCTTGCCGCCCAGGCCCCTCCAGGACGCGCAACGCAGCAATTGCAAGGGCCATGCTTTACCCTAGCAACCTCAATAGACGATAAGAAAGCGTATTTACATGAGTGACCACCGTTCCCGTTTCCTGCAGCTGGCGCTGAACGCCGACGCGCTGCGCTTTGGCCAGTTCACCCTCAAGTCCGGCCGCGTGAGCCCGTATTTCTTCAATGCCGGCCGTTTTGACACCGGCCTGGCCCTGGCCCAGCTGGGCAACTGCTACGCCGATGCCATCGACGATGCCGGCATTGCCTTCGACCAGTTGTTCGGCCCGGCCTACAAGGGCATCCCGCTGGCCACCGCGATTGCCTGCGAGTTCTCGCACCGCGGCCGCAACCTGCCGCTGACCTTCAACCGCAAGGAAGCCAAGGACCACGGCGAAGGCGGCAGCCTGATCGGCGCCGACATGGCCGGCAAGCGCATCCTGATCGTTGACGACGTGATCACCGCCGGCACCGCCATCCGCGAGGCCCTGGCCATCATCCGCGAGGCCAAGGGCATCCCGGCCGGCATCGTGGTGGCCCTGGACCGCCAGGAGATCGCCTCGGAGCAAGACCGCCGTTCGGCCGCCCAGGCCGTGTCGGCCGAAACCGGCATTCCGGTGATCGCCGTCGCCAATCTGGCCGATCTGCTTGCATTCGCCTCCGGGAACCCGGAACTTGTCGGCTATCGCGAACCGTTGCTGGCCTACCGTGGCCACTACGGGAGCAATCCGACAGGCTGATAGCAGGGGGCTGCCAAGGTGTCGAATCCGTCAAGAACCACCGCAACGTTGCTGCTGGTACTGGCCACGCTGGCAATGCCGGCGCTGGCCCAGAACCGGGCGTCTGATGCCGGCAAGAAGCTGTATTGCTGGGACGAGGGCGGCAAGCGCATCTGTTCGGACACGCTGCCACCGGAAGCGGTGAACAGCGCGCGCCAGGAGTTCAATGCCCGCAGCGGCACGCGCTCGGCAGAGGTACAGCGCGCGCTCACCGCCGAAGAACGCGCCGACGCGGCCCTGGCACAGGCCCAGCAGGAAGTGGATGCCGCGGCAGCCGATACGCGCAAGCGTACCGAGCAGGCCATGCTGTCCACGTATGCCACCGAAGACGATCTGCGCCGTGTGTTCAGTGAACGCACGGCGATCGTCGACAACAACATCAAGACGGCGATTTTCAACGTGACCAGCCTGCGTGGCGCCCTGGCGGCACAGCTCACCGCTGCCGGCAACAAGGAACTGGCCGGGCAGAAAGTGCCGGACAAGCAGGCTGGCGAGATCCGCCAGCGCCACAACGAGCTGTTGGCGCAGCTGCGCCTGCAGGCGGCATTTGAACAGCAGCGACAGGCGCTGGAAGTCGAGATCGCCGAGAGCCTGGCACGCTACCGCGAGCTGAAGGGGATCGCGGCACCGGTTGACGCAGCCGCCGCCCCGGCACCGGCTGTCAGCGCCGAGCCCGCCAAGGGCTGAGGTAGTGCCGAGCCATGCTCGGCAGGGGCTTTCCAAACCATTCACCAGCCTTGTAGGAGCGGCGTCAGCCGCGAAGCCAGCAGCGCTGGAAAGGCCACAAAGCCAACCCCTCCCCAACCCTCCCCTCCGCCTGCAGCGCAAGGGAGGGAGCAACAGCGGTAGTGCCGAGCCATGCTCGGCAGGGCTCTCCCGGTGAGCCATTGGATTGAGAACAAAAGCGGCCTTAAGGCCGCTTTTGTTGTTTAAAAGCCCCCCTCATCCGCCCTTCGGGCACCTTCTCCCGCAAGCGGGAGAAGGCATAGGCCGCCTGCGGCTGAAGGTCCACGTGTCACTGCGACTTCACCGGCGGTTGAAAGTCTGCGGAATACAGCAGATCCCCAGGCAGACTCCGCCCTCTCCCTCTGCCTGAAAAAGGGATAGGCCCCCTGCGGCTGAAGGTCCACGTGTCACTGCCACTCCACCGGCGATCAAAGGTCTGCGCGCTACGGCAGTCTCCATCGCCAGCCAAGACCATTCCTTCTCCCGCTTGCAGGGTCAAGAACAGGCGCTTTCGAGCCAAAGGCTCGTGACTGTTCGCAAAACCCGCGTGCTGCGCCGGGCCAGGCCGGGACTAGGAGCACGCAGAGCCTACTCCCCGCGAAGGCGGGAGCGGATGAAAGGAGCTCCAGCGCCGCTTGTGCTCCCCGCATCAGCGATCACCGCCCCAACAGCCCCCAACTTTTTACGCGCCTTTTACGCCAGCCCCGCCCAAGCAGCGTCGATCGTTTACGCCCCGCAGGATGACGATAACGGCCTGATCGGGGTGATCAGCGTAGTCGTCCGCGCCTGCCTGCCGCCCTGCCCGTCCACCGACGCAGGTTCCGGCACAGCCGGCCGCGTCCTGCTTTCGTTTCCGAGGTTTTCCATGCCCGGCTGGCTTGCTTTGTTGTGCGGCGTAGTGGTGCTGATCGCCGCTGCCTACCTGTTGTACGCGGTCCTTCGACCTGAGTCGTTCTGAGGAGCGCCGTCGTGATTGAAGCCACACTCATTCTTCTGGCCAGCCTGGCGCTGGCATGGCCGCTGGGTCTGTACCTGGCACGGCTGATGCGCGGTACGCCGATGCGTATCGACGTCCTCTTCCACTGGATCGAAAAGCCGCTGTACCGCGTGCTGGGCGTCGATCCCGCCCATTCCATGTCCTGGCGCGGCTATGTGGTCGCGTTCCTGATCAGCAACCTGGTGCTGGCGGTGCTGACCCAGGCGGTGTTCATGACCCAGGCCTGGTTGCCGTTGAACCCGGACAACATCCCCAACATGCGCTGGGACACCGCGCTGCACACCATGGTGTCGTTCCTGACCAACACCAACCAGCAGCACTACAGCGGCCAGGCGCAGCTGTCCTACTTCTCACAGATGACCGGCATCACCGGCCTGCAGGTGATCACCCCGATGATGGGGCTGGCACTGGCAGTGGCAACGCTGCGTGCCCTGTTCATGAAACCGGCCAGCAACGACAGCGGCAATGCCGCACCGCGCGTCACCGTCGGCAACTATTACGCCGACGTGGTGCGCCTGTGTCTGCGCTTCCTGCTGCCGCTGTGCCTGGTGTGGACGCTGCTGCTGAACTGGCAGGGCGTGCCTTCCACACTGGCCGCTGGCCCGCAGGCCACGCCGATCGATGCCGGTGCCGGCATGGAAACGCAGAAGATCCCGCTCGGCCCGGTCGCAGCCATGGTTGCGGCCAAACAACTCGGCGCCAATGGCGGTGGCTGGTATGGCCCGAACAGCAGCTTCCCGCTGGAAAACCCGACCCCGCTGTCCAATGCGCTGGAATTGATCGGCATCCTGCTGATCCCGATGGCCATCATCTGCATGCTCGGCAGCTTCACCGGACGGCGGCGCTTTGGTGCGCTGGTATTCGGCTGCATGCTGACCATGTCGGTGCTGTCCACCAGTGCCAGCCTATGGCTGGAAGGCCACAGCGCCAGCGCCGCCAGCGCGTTGCTGATGGAAGGCAAGGAAGCCCGCTTCGGTGCCGATGGCACGGCGCTGTGGTCGTCCATCACCACCCAGGTGCAGAACGGCTCGGTCAACGGCATGCATGACTCGCTGAGCCCGCTCGGCGGCATGATGCCCATCGTCAACATGCTGGTCAGCGCGATCTGGGGCGGCATTGGCTGCGGCATCCAGCAGTTCTTGGTCTACCTGATGATGGCGGTGTTCCTGGCCGGGCTGATGACCGGACGCACGCCCGAACTGCTCGGCCGCAAACTGGAAACGCCGCAGGTGCGCCTGCTGGCGGTGCTGGTGCTGCTGCAACCGATCACCCTGCTCGGCCTGACCGCACTGACGTTGGCCGTACCTGGCCTGGCCGGCACCTCCAACCCCGGCTTCCATGGCATCAGCCAAGTGTTCTACGAGTTCACCTCGGCCTATGCCAACAACGGCTCCGGCTTTGAAGGGCTGGCCGACAACAGCGTGTGGTGGAACCTGAGTTGTGCGCTGGTGTTGGCATTGGGTCGCTTCCCGATCCTGATCATCCCGCTGGTCATTGCCACCCAGCTGGCGGCCAAACGGCAGGTGCCACAAAGCGCGGGCAGCCTGCAGATCGAAACCCCG
Organism: Stenotrophomonas sp. STEN031; assembly: GCF_056759975.1. Taxonomy (NCBI): domain Bacteria; kingdom Pseudomonadati; phylum Pseudomonadota; class Gammaproteobacteria; order Lysobacterales; family Lysobacteraceae; genus Stenotrophomonas; species Stenotrophomonas sp. STEN031. The sequence goes on along the minus strand of NZ_JBRREA010000003.1, from coordinate 165,131 downwards.
ACCTTCGCCCTGACGCTTGTCTGCGTGGTCATCGTCCTTACCGTGCTGCAGTTCCTGCCGGCGCTGGTGCTTGGCCCGGTGGCCGAACACCTGAGCCTGCTGGCCCTGCAGGGAGCCCCCTCACCGTGAACACCCCCATGAACCGCCCTGTTTCCCACACAACGCCGCGCCCAGCCCTGCTTGATGGCGCCGGCCTGCGCCGTGCGCTGCTGGACTCGCTGCGCAAGCTGTCGCCGCTGCACCTGCTGCACAACCCGGTGATGGCGGTGGTGATGGCCGGCACCGTGCTGGCGCTGCTTGTCACCCTCAGTGGCACGGCACCGATGGGCTTCGGCCTGGCTGTCACCGCGATCCTGCTGCTGACCGTGCTGTTCGGCAACTTCGCCGAAGCGGTAGCCGAGGCACGTGGCCGTGGCCAAGCCGCCTCGCTGCGGCGCGCACGCCAGGACCTGGTCGCACGGCGTGTCGCCACGCCGTTGCAGGGCGCTGCAGAAAGCCGTGTACCGGCCGCCGAGCTGCACCCCGGTGAGTATGTGATCGTCAGTGCCGGCGAGTTCGTGCCGGCCGACGGCGAGATCGTGCGCGGCCTGGCCACCATCAACGAGGCTGCTGTCACCGGCGAATCGGCACCGGTGCTGCGCGAGGCCGACACCGACCGCTCCGGCGTGATCGGCGGCACCAAGGTGCTGTCCGACGAGATCGTGGTGCGGGTCAGTGCCGAGCCGGGCCACAGCTTCCTGGACCGCATGATCGCGCTGGTGGAAGGCGCCAACCGACAGAAAACGCCGAACGAGATCGCCCTGACCCTGTTGCTGGCGGCGATGTCGCTGACCTTCCTGGTGGTGGTCGCCACGCTGCCGGCGATTGCGGGCTTTGTCGGCGTCACGGTCGATCCGCTGCTGCTGATCGCCCTGCTGGTGTGCCTGATCCCGACCACCATCGGCGGTCTGCTGCCGGCCATCGGTATCGCCGGCATGAACCGCGCACTGCAGGCCAATGTGCTGGCCAAATCGGGCAAGGCCGTGGAAGTGGCCGGCGACGTCGATGTGCTGTTGCTCGACAAGACCGGCACCATCACCTACGGCGACCGCCAGGCCACGCACTTCCATCCCTTGGCCGGCATCGATGCGGCGCAGCTGCGTGAGGCCGCATTGCTGTCCTCGCTGGCCGACCCGACCCCGGAAGGCAAATCCATCGTGCGTCTGGCCCGCCAGCAGGCCTGCAACACCGCCGAACCGGACAAAGCGGAGTATCTGGCGTTTACCGCACAAACCCGCATGTCTGGCGTTGACCTGGACAACGGCCGCAGCATCCGCAAGGGCGCTGCCGATGCCATCAGCGCGCACGTGCTGGCGCTGGGCGGCACGGTGCCGAACGAGCTGCAGGCGCGGGTGGATCAGGTTGCCCGTGGCGGTGCCACGCCGCTGGTGGTCAGCGAAGGAAAACACGTACTCGGCGTGGTGGAGCTGGCCGACGTGGTCAAGCACGGCATGCGTGAGAAGTTCGCGCAGCTGCGGGCGATGGGCATCCGCACGGTGATGATCACCGGTGACAACCCGCTTACCGCCGCCGCCATTGCCGCCGAGGCCGGCGTGGACGACTACATCGCCCAGGCCAGGCCCGAGGACAAGCTGGCACGCATCCGCAGCGAGCAGGCCGGTGGCCGGCTGGTAGCGATGGTCGGCGACGGCACCAACGATGCGCCGGCGCTGGCCCAGGCCGACATCGGCCTGGCGATGAACTCCGGCACGCAGGCGGCCAAGGAGGCCGGGAACATGGTCGACCTGGATTCGGACCCGGCCAAGCTGCTGTCCGTGGTGGAAGTGGGCAAGCAGCAGCTGATCACCCGCGGCGCGCTGACCACCTTCTCGCTGGCCAACGACGTATCCAAATACTTCGCCATCCTGCCGGCGCTGTTCGCGGCCAGCATCCCGTCGATGGCGGCCTTGAACGTGATGCAGCTGTCGAGCCCGCGCAACGCGGTGCTGGCCGCACTGATCTTCAATGCACTGGTGATTCCGGCCCTGATTCCGCTGGCCCTGCGCGGTGTGCGTTTCCGCCCGGCCACCGCCACCGCGCTGCTGCGGCGGAACATGCTGGTGTACGGGCTGGGCGGCGTGCTGCTGCCGTTTGCGGCCATCAAGGCCATCGACCTTCTTCTTGTCCTGGTATTTGGCGCATGAACACCTCAATGAAATCTTCCCATCGCTCCGGCAACCCGCTGTGGCGGCCGGCCATTGGTCTGTCCGTGTTCGGCCTGCTTGGCACCGGCCTGGTCTATGCGGTGCTGGCGACCGGCATCTCCGGCTCGCTGTTCCCGGCGCAGGCCGACGGCAGCCTGATCCGCGATGCCGATGGACAGGTGCGCGGCTCGCTTTATCTGGCGCAGCCGTTCGTTGGCGATGGTTATTTCCAGAGCCGTCCTTCGGCGGCCAACTACGACCCGATGGCCGCGGCCGGCAGCAATATGGCGCGCAGCAATCCAGACCTGGTCAAACGCGTCAGCGAGGCCACCGCCGCCGTCGCCGCACGCGAGAAGATCGACCCGGCCACGGTGCCGGCCGACCTGGTCACGCAGTCGGCCAGCGGGCTGGACCCGGAGCTGTCTTCGGCTGCGGTGCAGGTGCAGGTGGCACGCGTTGCCGCGGCACGCGGCTGGTCGCAGGCAGAGGTGCAAGCGCTGGTTGATGCTCAACTGCAGGACCGCCAATGGGGCGTATTCGGACAGCCGCGCATCAACGTGATTGCCCTCAACCTGGCCTTGGACCAGGCCGCGCATGCGCCCTGATGCGGGGCGCGCCTGCAACAGCGCACAATCGTGGCCATGAACGACTCCCGTAGCCGCCAGGCCGATGCCTTGGCCGAGGCCCTGCAACGCGACGCCGACGGCAAGCTCACCGTCTTCCTCGGCGCTGCACCGGGCGTGGGCAAGACTTTCAGCATGCTTACCCGCGCCCAGGAACAGCTGCGGCGCGGCGTGGACGTGATGGCGGCCGTGGTGGAAACCCATGGCCGCAGCGATACCGCCGCCCTGCTCGACGGCCTGCCGCGCATTGCCATGTGCGCGGTGGAGTACCACGGTCACCAACTGCAGGAGATGGATCTGGATGCGGTGCTGGCGCGCAGGCCGGCACTGGTGCTGGTCGATGAACTGGCCCATCGCAATGCCCCCGGCAGCCGCCATGAGCGGCGCTGGCAGGATGTGATGGAGCTGCTCGATGCCGGTATCGACGTGTGGACGACAATCAACATCCAGCACCTGGAAAGCCTCAACGATGTGGTGATGCGCATCACCGGCGTGCGCGTCAGCGAGACCGTGCCCGACGTGGTATTCGACCGTCTGCATGACATCGTGCTGGTCGATCTGCCACCGCGCGAGCTGATCGAGCGCCTGCAGCAGGGCAAGGTCTACGTACCGGAACAGGCCGCGCAGGCGCTGCAGGCGTTCTTCTCACCGGCCAACCTCACCGCCCTGCGCGAGCTGGCCATGCAGGAAGCCGCCGACCGCGTCGACAGCAGCCTGCGCGAGACCCGCGCCGCGCGCGGCGAAGGCAATCTGCCGCTGCGCCGCCGCGTTGTGGTTGCCATCGACGGCGGCGGCCAGAGCGAATACCTGGTGCGGGTAGCGCGGCGCATCGCCGAGCGCCGCGATGCACCGTGGACGGTGGTGACCGTGCAACATCGGCGTCACGACGAGGCAACCCGTCGCGAAATCGACGATGCGTTCGCACTGGCGCGGCGGTTGGGCGGCGACGCCGAACTGCTGCACGGGCCGGGCATCGCCGATGCGCTGCTCGACTACGCCGCCCATAACGCGGTGTCGTCGCTGGTGCTCGGCCGTACCCGCGAACGGCCACTGGCGCGCCTGTTCAACCAGACCCTGACCCAACAGTTGATCCAACGCGGCGCCCACTACGAGATCACCATCATCAGCACGCCGCAGGCGCGCGCCAATGCGCGTCGCTTCGGCCTGTCGCTGGCCCCGGACAGCTGGGGCAAGGATGCGATGACGGCGGTATTGGCCACCGTCGTTGCCTGCCTGGCCGCATGGCTGGGCGAACACTGGATAGGCCTCAGCGACCTGGCGATGGTGTTCATCGTGGCGGTGGTGCTGGTGGCTGCACGCACGCGCATGAGTGCGGCGGTACTGGCAGCGACGCTGTGCTTCCTGGCCTACAACTTTTTCTTCATCGCGCCGCGCTTCACCTTTGCGATCAGCGCGCGCCAGGGCGTGATAACCGTCTTCCTGTTCCTCGCCGCCGCACTGGTCGCCGGCCGCCTGGCCTCGCGCCTGCGCATGCAGGTGGTGGCGCTGCGCGCCGCCAACCGCCACGCCAATGTGCGGCAGACGCTGGGCCGGCAACTGGTGGGCGCCACCGACAATGCCCAGGTTGCCCATGCCGGGCGGGTAGCCTTGGAACAGGCGCTGGATGCACCGGCCTGGGTGCGGCTGGGCGCCGATACCAGTACCAGCGGCAGCGCTGCCCCCGGCGACACCGATCTGGCTGCGGCCGATTGGGCCCTGCGCCACGGCCAGCCTGCCGGCCGCTTCACCGACACGCTGGCCGGTGCCGGCTGGTGGTTCCTGCCGCTGCTGGACGGCGAGGCACATGCGATAGGCGTGGCCGGGCTACGCTTCGACCACCAGCATCCCCGCCTGGCCCCGGAACAACGCCAGCTGGTGGAAGCGATGGCCGACGACATCGCCCAGGCTGCGCTACGCACGCGGCTGGTGGCCGATCTGGAAACCGCGCATCTGCACAACGAAACCGAGCGCCTGCGCTCTGCACTACTGTCCTCGGTATCACACGATCTGCGCTCGCCGCTGGCCGCGATGATCGGCTCGGCCGACAGCCTGTCCAACTACGCCGATGCGATGGACGCCAGCGACCGTCGCGCCCTGCTCGACACCATCGTGGTCGAGGGCGAGCGGCTGGACCGCTATATCCAGAACCTGCTGGATATGACCCGGCTCGGCCATGACGGGCTCAAGCTCAACCGCGACTGGATCGGTGTGGACGAGCTGATCGGCTCGGCCGCGCGCCGGCTGCAGCGCTATCAGCCGGAGGTGCGGTTGCAACTGGATATCCCGGCAACGCTGGCACCGATCTGGGTGCACCCGGCGCTGGTCGAACAGGCGGTGTTCAATGTGATGGAGAACGCGGCCAAATTCTCGCCCGCCGAGATACCGATCGAGGTGCATGCGCGCCAGCATGATGGCGAACTGGTCATCGACGTGATCGACGCCGGCCCCGGCATCCCCGATGACCAGCGCGCGCGCATCTTCGACATGTTCTACAGCGTGGAGCGCGGCGACCGTGGCCGCCAGGGCACCGGCCTGGGCCTGACCATCTGCCAGGGCATGATTGGTGCCCATGGCGGCCGTGTCGAGGCGCTGCCGGGCCACGACGGACGCGGTACCCTGATACGCATGAGCCTACCCATGCTCCAGCCGTACCCTGAGAGCCCGCGCGATGATGGCTGAAGCGCCGGCCATTCCGCCGCCGCGCGTGCTGGTGGTGGATGACGAAGTACAGATCCGGCGCTTTCTGGATATCTCACTGCGCGCGCAGGGTTATGCGGTCAGCCAGGCAGCCAACGGCGCCGAAGGCCTGCAACGGCTGGCCGAGGACGGTGCCGACCTGGTGGTGCTGGATATCGGCCTGCCCGACATGGAAGGCCATGACGTGCTGGCCGAGCTGCGGCAATGGAGCCAGGTGCCGGTGATCATGCTCAGCGTGCGTGCCGGCGAGGCGGAGAAGGTGCGGGCCCTGGACAATGGCGCCAACGACTACGTGACCAAGCCGTTCGGCACCCAGGAGCTGATGGCACGGGTGCGGGCGCTGCTGCGCAGCCGCAGCACCGACAGCGAAGGCCAGGTGCCGGTGTTCGACGATGGTCACCTGCATATCGACCTGGCCCGCCGCGACGTGCGCGTGGACGGCGAGGCGATTGCCCTGACCCGCAAGGAATACGCGCTGCTGGCGCTGCTGTTGCGCAACGCCGGGCGGGTGGTGACGCAGCCGCAGATCCTGCAGGAAATCTGGGGGCCGACGCACCGGCATGACACCCATTACCTGCGCATCCTGGTCGGGCGCTTGCGGCACAAGCTGGGCGATTCGGCATTGGAGTCGCGTTACCTGTTCACCGAGCCGGGTGTTGGTTTGCGGTTTGGTGGGACGTGAAGTGATGCGAGCCGGGTGTGGTGGTGGGAGCGGCGTCAGCCGGGAAGCTGGTCAAACAACTGCCGTTCGTTCTTCTAAGATTGTTGGTTCGGGAAACCCCTGTCGCAACGCGGCTGACGCCGCTCCTACAAGCGAGCGAAGGCACGAGCAACGGCAACCCCTCCCCGGCCCTCCCCTTGGCTACGCCAAAGGGAGGGAGACAAGCGACGGCGCTTCGATCTGACGGTCAGCGCACGATGCGCCCCCTCCCTTTGGCGCAGCCAAGGGGAGGGCTGGGGAGGGGTGCTCTTCGCGGTAATCCAAAGCCCTCAACCAGCCCGCTCGCAAGCAGCCGTCCAGAAAAAACAAAAGGCCGCCTCGCAACACGCGGGCGGCCTTTCGCCAGGCAGCACGCTCGATCAGAACCCCAGCTCGGTCCCGGCCGGCAATACCTGCAGCAACTGCTCACGGAACACCGCCTTGATCCGCTCCAGCGCGGCCTCGTCATTGCCTTCGAAACGCAGTACCAGCACCGGCGTGGTGTTGGACGCACGCACCAGCCCCCAGCCGTCGTTGAAATCGGCACGCAGGCCATCGATGGTGGAGATGCGGGCGCCCGCGAACGGTGACTCCTCCAACTGCGCCGCTGCCACGATCAAGGCCACCTGCGCATGCTGGGTGCCCTCTTCCACTGCCACCTTGAGCTCGGGCGTGGAGACCGCATCCGGCAGTTCGTTCAATACCTCCGACGGTTCTTCATCGCGTTGCGCCAGAATCTCCAGCAGGCGCGCCGCCGCGTACAGACCATCATCGAAGCCGTACCAGCGTTCCTTGAAGAAGAAGTGGCCGCTCATCTCGCCAGCCAGCTCGGCATCGGTCTCGCGCATCTTGGCCTTGACCAGCGAATGCCCGGTCTTCCACATCATCGGGCTGCCGCCATTGCGCAGGATGTAATCGGACAACTTTCCGGTGCACTTGACGTCGTAGATGACCATAGCGCCAGGGTTGCGGGCCAGCACATCGGCGGCGAACAACATCAGCAGGCGGTCGGCAAAGATGATCTTGCCGTCCTTGGTGACCACGCCCAAGCGGTCACCGTCACCATCGAAGGCCACGCCCAGGTCCGCGTCGAAACGCTTGACCATCTGCACCAGGTCTTCGAGGTTGTGCGGATCGCTGGGGTCCGGGTGGTGATTGGGGAAGTTGCCATCCACGTCGCAGTACAACGGAATGACCTCGGCACCGATGGCCTCCAGCAACTGCGGCGCCACCGCACCAGCCACACCGTTGCCGGCATCGGCGACGATCTTGAGCGGGCGGTCCAGCTGCACGTCATCGGCGATGCGCTGCACGTAGTCATTGATGACCTCACGCTGCTGCAGGCTGCCTTCGCTGTCGGCGCGCTGCAGGCGGCCTTCCTGGATGCGCTTGTACAGGTCGGTGATGGCACCGCCGGACAGGGTCTCGCCACCGATGACGATCTTGAAGCCGTTGTAGTCCGGTGGATTGTGGCTGCCGGTGACGGCGACGCAGCTGCCCGCACGCAGGTGGTAACTGGCGAAGTACACCACCGGTGTCGGTGCCATGCCGATATCGATGACATCGCAACCGGCGCGGCGCAGGCCCACGATCAGGGCATCGGCCAGCTCCGGTCCGGACAGGCGGCCATCGCGCCCCACCACCACGTCGCGCAGCCCCTGCGCCTGCATTTCGCTGCCAATCGCCTGCCCTATCAAGGTCGCGACACTGGCATTCAACTCGGTGCCAAGCACGCCACGGATGTCGTAGGCGCGGAAGATCACCGGCAATACCGCTTCGGCACCCGGCTCGACCTGCGCCTGCGGCGCATCACCCGTGCGCGCCGTGGCCGCCAACGGCACCGGCTGCGGGTCCTGCTCCAGTGTTTCCTGCAGGGTCGGGCCGGCGTCGTCGGCCTCGGCATTGTTCTTGCGCAGGGCCGGCAGGTTCATCAGACGCTTGCGCCCCAACAGCAGCAGCAATGCCGTGGCCACCAGCAACAGCGCCACGATGGCGCTGGGGATCACCCCCAGTCCCATCGCCCCGGTGTTGGCATCCGGCAACTCCGCCACCACCCGCAGGCCGGTGTCGCCGACCGGACGCGCCAGCGCGTCGGCGCTGTTGCCCAGGCTGGTGTCGCCCTTCTGGACGATGGTGAAGCCGCCCTGGCGCAGGCCCAGGAAGGCACTGTCCGGCGAGTCGATGCCATCAAACACGGAGGTCAAACGGGTCAGCGGCTGGCGGATGTAGATCACCGCCGGCTTGCCTTGCAGCAGCACCGGCGCGGCCAGGCCCAGGCGCGGACTCCCACCATCGCGGACTACCAGCGCTACCGGCTGGCCGGCGGTCAGGGCCTGTTCCAGCAAGGCCAACCGCGAGTATCCGAAGGTCGCCGGCTCGGCATAGGCCGCAGCCAGGCTGGCGTCGAGGACCTGCGCGTCTTCCACGCCGTTCCACTTGTCACGTACCGCCAAGGCGACGGCGGTTGCGTCGCCGCTGGCCAGCGCAGCCTTCACCGGCTCCAGCGCCAGCTGCTTGCCGAACTGCGATGTCTGCGCGGCCAACGCCTGCTGCACGCCGGTCACGGCCTGATCGCGGGACTGCTCCAACCCGGCACTGGTACCGGACTGCATCCATTGCTCTACCGCGCTCCAGCCGAACCAGCCGGCCAACAGCAGCAGCAATACCGCCAGCAGTGGTGTTGATCGACCCAGCGCGGGACGTGGCCGCCCGCTGTCATTGCCTTGGCTCATCGTGCGTTTCCCCCTGTCAGCGCACCCCGGTGTGGCCGAATCCACCCGTTCCACGTGCACTGTCGATGAAAGTATCCACTACCTGCAACGTCACGCGTGCAATCGGCATCACCACCAATTGCGCGATACGGTCACCGGGCTCGATGGTGAATGCATCGCGGCCCCGGTTCCATACGCTGATCAGCAGCGGCCCCTGGTAATCGGCATCGATCAGGCCCGTCCCGTTGCCCAGCACGATGCCGTGGCGATGGCCCAGCCCGGAACGCGGTAAAACCACCGCGCACAGCCCCGGATCGGCGATATGGATGGCAATGCCGCTGGGCAACAAGGCCGCATCGCCCGGCTCCAACGTCAACGGCGCTTCGATGGCGGCGCGCAGGTCCATGCCGGCGCTGGCCTCGGTGGCATAGGCGGGCAGCGGCCAGCTGTCACCGAAGCGCGGATCCAGCAACTTCACCTGCAAGGGCTGCAGTCCATTACTCATGCGTCCAACCTCTCTGCGATAAGGTCCAGCAACTGCTCTGCCAGCTGGGTCTTGGCGGTGCCCGGGAACTCGCGCAGGCCGCCGTTCCAGTAGGCCACGGCCGCGTTCTGGTCGCTCTCGAAACCATTGCCGGCAATGCCGACCTGGTTGGCGATGATCAGGTCCAGGTGCTTGTCGGCGAGCTTGCCGCGCGCATATTTCTCCACATCGTGGGTTTCGGCGGCAAAGCCGACCACCAGCTTCAAAGCCTGCTCCTGCACGGCCACTTCCGCCAGGATGTCGGCGGTGCGTACCAGCTCCAGGGTCAGGGTCTGGCTGCCGGCGGTCTTCTTCAGCTTCTGCGGCGAGACCTGGCGTGGCGTGTAATCGGCCACGGCGGCCGCGCCAATATAGATATCGGCAGGCAATGCGCCCAGCACCGCCTCTCGCATCTGCGCGGCCGAGCGCACATCAATGCGCTGCACGCCTGCCGGCGTGGGCAACTGCACCGGACCGCTGACCAACACCACCTGCGCGCCCTGACGGGCGGCGGCGGCGGCCAGGGCGTAGCCCATCTTGCCGCTGCTGCGGTTGCCGACGTAGCGCACCGGATCCAGATCTTCGTAAGTGGGACCGGCGCTGATCAGCACGCGCATGCCGTTCAGCCGGCCCGGCTTGGCCGGGGCCTGTGGGGCCAGATTGCCGGCAAGTGCCGCAATGATGGTCGGCGCTTCACTGACCCGGCCAGGGCCGGATTCACCCTCGGCCAGCGGGCCATCTTCCGGCCCGATCACCTGCACGCCGCGCTCGCGCAGCATGGCCATATTGGCCTGGGTTGCCGGGTGCAGCCACATGCGGTGGTTCATGGCCGGGCACACCGTCAGCGGTGCAGTGCTGGCCAGGCATAGCGTGGTGACCAGATCGTCAGCATTGCCATGCGTCAGCCGGGCCAGCAGATCAGCGGTGGCCGGGGCGATGAGGATGCGATCGGCCCAACGTGCCAGCTCGATATGACCCATGGCCTGCTCGGCGGCGCTGTCCCACAGCGTGGTGCGGGTGGGATGGCCGGACAGCGCCTGGAAGCTCAACGGGGTGACGAACTGCTGCGCCCCCGCCGTCATCGCAACCTGCACGGTGGCGCCGGCATCACGCAGCCGACGCACCAGCTCCAGCGACTTGTACGCAGCGATGCCGCCGCCGACGCATAGCAGCAGCTTCTGTCCTTCCAAGGGGCGGGAAGTGGGGGAAACGGCGGTCACGGATGGGGATTCCTAGGTACAGAAGAAGGGTTAGCTTAACCGAAGGCTTTGTTACGCCTGATCCAGTTTTTGGCAAATGGCGGTGAATCTGCCACTCATGCATATCCGTGATTGGCCCAGCGCTGAACGCCCGCGCGAAAAACTGCTGACGCGTGGCGCGGCCGCACTTTCCGATGCGGAACTGCTGGCGATTTTCCTCGGTTCCGGCCTGCGCGGGCGTGATGCGGTACAGACCGCCCGCGAGCTGCTGCAGACGCACGGCCCGCTGCGGGCATTGCTGGACCGCAGTGCTCCGCAACTGGCCAGACTTCCCGGCCTGGGGCCCGCCCGCGCCTGCCAGCTCAGCGCCGCGCTGGAGCTGGGGCGGCGCCATCTGGCCGCCGGGCTGGAACGGGGCGATGCGCTCACCGACCCCAGCGCCGCCGGCCGCTACTTCGCCCAACGCCTGCGCCACCGCCCGCAGGAAATATTCGCGGCGTTGTACCTGGACAACCGCCACCGTGCCCTGGCCTTCGAGGAGTTATCCACAGGCACGCTGGACAGCGCCGAGGTGCATCCGCGTGAAGTCGTCCGTCATGCTCTGGCCCATAACGCTGCAGCAGTGATCGTCGGCCACAACCACCCCTCCGGGAATCCTGAACCGTCGGCGGCAGACCGGGCGATCACCGAGCGGCTGAAGCAGGCCCTGGCATTGGTCGATATCCGCCTGCTGGACCACTTCGTGATCGGTGACGGCACGCCGGTATCGCTGGCCGCCCGCGGCTGGGTCTGAACGGGCCAGCCTGAACTCTGCCGCCGGTGGCAAACCTGCTCGACCATCAGTGAAATCCACCCGCCCTGTAGCCGCAGCGGCCTTTCTGTTTTTTTGACATTCCTGACCCCCGCCCGCGCCTCGCAGGCGGCCTCGGCGCAGGTCAGGTAAAATGGTCAGTTCCGCGCTTCAAGCAGAATAGTCACGTGAAAGCCCAACTCCGCGCCCTCATCGGCCAAGGCATCGAAGCCTTGCGCGCCAACGGCACCTTGCCTGCCGACACCCTGCCGCCGGATTTCGTGGTCGAGCGACCCAAGACCCGCGAACACGGTGATTTCGCCACCAACGCCGCCATGCTGCTGGCCAAGGCCGCGCGCAGCAATCCACGTGCCGTTGCGCAGGCGCTGGTCGCCGCGTTGCCGGCCAGCGACGACATCATCAATGTCGAGATCGCCGGCCCTGGCTTCATCAATTTCAAACTCTCGCCGGTGGCCTACCAGCGCGAAGTGGTCAGCGTGCTCAAGGAAGCCGAGGACTATGGCCGCAACCTGAGCGGCAACGGCCGCAGCGTCGGCGTCGAATACGTGTCGGCCAACCCGACCGGCCAGCTGCATGTCGGCCACGGCCGCGCCGGTGCCATTGGTGACTGCATCGCCCGTGTGCTGGAAGCCAACGGCTGGAACGCCAAGCGTGAGTTCTATTACAACGACGCTGGCGTGCAGATCGAAAACCTGGCCAAGTCGGTGCAGGCGCGCGCGCGCGGCTTCAAGCCGGGCGACGCGCAGTGGCCGGCCGAAGCCTATAACGGCGAATACATTGGCGACGTGGCCAAGGCCTACCTGCTGGGCCAGACCGTGGACCTGGAAGGCAGCCACATCGTTGGCGCCAAGGATGCGGAGAACCTGGAAGAAGTCCGCCGCTTCGCCGTGGCTTACCTGCGCAACGAGCAGAACCTGGACCTGGCCGCATTCGGCGTGGATTTCGACATCTACTTCCTGGAAAGCTCGCTGTACAAGGACGGCAAGGTCGCCGAGACCGTGCAGCAGCTGATCAGCTCCGGCCACACCTACGAGGAAGGCGGCGCGCTGTGGCTGCGCTCCACCGACTTTGGTGACGACAAGGACCGCGTGATGCGCAAGTCCGACGGAACGTTCACCTATTTCCTGCCGGACGTGGCCTACCACCTGAGCAAGTGGCAGCGCGGTTACGAGCGCGCCATCACCGAACTCGGTGCCGACCACCACGGCTCGCTGGCGCGCGTGCGCGCCGGCCTGCAGGCACTGGATCTGGGTATCCCCAAGGGCTGGCCGGAATACGTGCTGCACCAGATGGTGACGGTGATGCGCGGTGGCGAGGAAGTGAAGCTGTCCAAGCGTGCCGGCAGCTACCTGACCCTGCGCGACCTGATCGAGGAAGTGGGCAGCGATGCCGTGCGCTGGTTCCTGATCGCCCGCAAGCCGGATTCGCAGCTGACCTTCGACATCGACCTGGCCCGCCAGCAGAGCAGCGACAACCCGGTGTTCTATGTGCAGTACGCGCATGCCCGCGTCTGCTCGCTGCTGCGCCAGGCGCAGGAAAAGGGCCTGGACTACAAGCAGGCTGAAGGCCTGGCCGCACTGTCACGTCTGGATGATGAGATTTCGCTGGAACTGATGAACGAGATCTCGCGTTACCCGGAAGTGGTGGAAGCGGCCGGCATCGCGCTGGAACCGCACCAGATCGCGCAGTACCTGCGTGAATTGGCACACGCTTTCCACACGTGGTATCACGGCACACCGGTGCTGGTGGATGATGCAGCCGAGCGCAATGCCAAGCTCACCCTGGCCAGCGCCGCACGGCAGACCCTGGCCAACGGCCTGAGCATCCTGGGCGTCAGTGCCCCGGAAAAGATGTAAACATCTGGAGACGCAGTAGACATGGCAGCACGACGCGGCAAAAGCCAAGCACGACGCAACAACGACAATGGCACGCCCGGCTGGGTGTGGCTGGTTGCCGGCGTGGCGATTGCGGCGGTGGTGTTCCTGGCAGCGCCCAACCTGTTCAAGAAGGACGGCGACGGTTTCCTGCGCGTAGGCCCGCAGCCCAACCCGGATGCACAGCCGGCACCGGTTGCCGACGCCGACGTGGATGCCGGTGTGGAATCGAACAAGCCAGCCACGCCTGCCGGTGCCAAGCCGGAGGAAAAGCCAGCCACCCAGTACGACTTCTACACCTTGTTGCCGGGCACGGAAGTACAGATGTCCGATGCCGAATTGGCTGCCAGCGCCAAGGCCGAGGAGCAGCGCCGTGCTGCCGCTGCCCGCGCAGCGGCGGCAGCGGCCCCGGCCACGCCAGCCACACCGCCGACCGAAGCGCAGCGCGCCCAGGCCGCGCTGGAAGGCCGCCCGTTGCCGGCACCGGTGGCCGAGGCCGTGCGCCAGCCGGCGCCGATCAACGAAACCGCAGCCCGCCCGGCCCAGGTAGCCAGTGCCGCACCGGCAACCGCAACCCCGGCACCACGCCCGGCGGCGGCAACGCCTGCACCGGCGGCGGCCGCAGCGGCACCGGCAGCTGCAGCAGCGTCGGAGAATGTGCGCTACATCCTGCAGGCAGGCGCCTTCGGTGCCTCCGGCGACGCCGAAGCCACCAAGGCCAAGCTGGCGATGATGGGCCTGGCTGCGCGCGTGGAGTCGGCGCAGATCAACGGCAATACCGTGTACCGCGTGCGCATGGGGCCTTATGGCACCGCCAGCGAATTGGCCGAAGCCAAGGCCAAGCTCAACGGCACGGGTCTGCAGGCGATGGCGATCAAGGCGCAGTGAAGTCGCCTACGGCGGCTTCACCCCAAAGTTTGTGATGCAAACTTTGGGCCCCACTCCCGTTACATCCATATCCCCGCGCCTGTCGGCGCGCCCCCTTAACTAAAGGGGGAAGTGAAACCGCCTACGGCGGCTTCACCCCAAGGGTTTGCGCTGCAAACCTTGGGCCCCACTCCCTGTCCTTCCATATCCCCGCGCCTGTCGGCGCGCCCCCTTAACTAAAGGGGGCTATTACGACTGTAGGTTCGCGGGTAGTGCCTTTGGAACTTTCTAGCCCCGATATCGGTTGATGTCGGGGCTTTTGTTTGTGCACTTGTAGCCCGGGTAAGCGCAGCGCACCCGGGGCTTTGCTCGTCCGCTTGCTTGAGTTTGTCTGTTTGCGAGGTTCATTTCCCTGCAAAAAGCACCCCTCCCCAACCCTCCCCTGCGCCTGCGGCGCAAGGGAGGGAGCGAAGCGCGGCCGCACTGCGAACTGACAGATGCCGCAATCTGCCCCCTCCCTTTGGCGCAGCCAAGGGGAGGGTTGGGGAGGGGTGCTTTGGCTTTGGCTTTGGCTTTGGCTTTGGGTTTGGGTTTGGCTTTGGCTTTGGCTTTGGCTTTGGCTGTTGCTTTAACCCTTCTCCCGCCTGCGGGAGAAGGGTTGGGATGAGGGCGCCTTGGCCTTGGCTTTCTCTTCTCCCGTTTACGGGAGAAGAGCCTGTCCCCGCGAAGGCGGGGATACCCCGAAGGGGCGGGCTTTGGGTTTTACCGATAAAGCCCCTGCCGAGCATGGCTCGGCACTACGGATGAGGCTTGGCCTTGCTTCATTCCTTCTCCCGCTTGCGCCGCCACAGTGCGAAAATTCAAACTCCCTGCCCCAAGGATTCCGCAATGTCCAAGACCGCTTTGATCACCGGCGCCACCTCCGGCTTCGGCGCCGCCGCCGTCCGTCGCTTTGCTGCGGCCGGCTGGAAAGTGATCGCCACCGGTCGCCGCGCCGAGCGCCTGCAGCCGCTGGTCGAAGAATTCGGCGCCGACAAGATCCACGCCGCCGCCTTCGACATCCGCGACGCCGCCGCGATGGAGGCCGCGCTGGCCGCCCTGCCGCCTGCCTTCCGCGACATCGACCTGCTGGTCAACAACGCCGGCCTTGCCCAGGGCACCGCCGCAGCCCAGCACGCCAGCCTGGAAGACTGGCGCACCATGATCGATACCAACATCACCGCGCTGGTCACGCTGACCCATCACCTGCTGCCCAAGCTGGTCGAGCGGCGCGGCGCCATCATCAACATCAGCTCCACCGCCGCGCTGTATCCCTACCCGGGCGGCAATGCCTACGGCGGCACCAAGGCCTTTGTCAGCCAGTTCTCGCTGGGCCTGCGCTCGGACCTGCACGGCACCGGCGTGCGCGTGACCGCGATCGAACCTGGCATGGCCGAAACCGAATTCACCCTGGTGCGCACGCATGGCAACCAGGCCGCATCGGACCAGCTGTACGGCGGCGCCAATCCGATGACCGCCGAAGACATTGCCGAGCAGATTTTCTGGGTGGCCAGCCTGCCGGCACACCTCAATGTCAACCGCATCGAGTTGATGCCGGTGAGCCAGTCGTTTGCCGGGTTCCAAGTGCATCGCGGTTGATTCACACATACTGCACCGCAACAATTCTGCACCTCATAAACCAAAGACGCCCTGAAGCTGAACCCTTCGGGGCGTTTTCATATCCGGCGTCGGTCAATTACCCGTTTCCCGCCCAGGCAACTCAAGTATTTCGTGTGCACGCCGATGAGGCTTGTGTATTGCCAAATACATTTTTTCACGCCATCTTCATCATCAGGGGGTCCGGTCGGGGATTGATCAGACGGTAAGTTGCAGCAAGGAACAGGGAAGCAAGCCGCCTCATGGAAGTCGGAACAGCGAGTGCACTGCGCGAGCGCCATCGCGCAATAAGGAACACGCAAAGCGAGGCACTGGCGATTCGCCTGCATCGCGCTATCAGCTGGTTGGCCGCTGCGGAAAGCAACCGGCATGACAATGACACCCGTTTCGTTCAATTGTGGATCGCCTTCAACGCGGCATACGCCGGCGAATTCCCAAACGAACAGAGCGAACGCCAACACGTTGCTGACTTTGTAACGCGGTTGGTCAGCTCAGATACCCAACAATGCTTCCACGCCTTGTTGTTCAAACAGTTCTCCGGACCGATCCGCCTGCTGATCGATAACCGCTACGTCTACGCGCCGTTCTGGAATGCACTGCGCGACCATGATTCCAGCGATCGTTGGAAAATCCAGTTCGAGGCCAGCCGCAAAGCAGCGATGGGCGCCTTGCTCGAAAACCGTCTCGCCGAACTATTGAGCATCGTGCTGGACCGCCTCTATGTGCTACGCAACCAGCTCGTGCACGGCGGGGCAACGTGGAAAAGCAACATCAACCGCGACCAGCTCCGCGATGGCAACAACCTGCTCGGCGCACTGGTGCCAGCCATCATCACTGTGATGATGGAGACCGATGCATTCGAAGATGACGCCATCGCCTACCCCATTGTGCCGCAGCGTCTGGGCGTCTCTCGGGAAACGCATCGCCATTAAATAGGTATCCGTGCTGGCAAGACGCGACGACCGCGACAGAAACCGACGCACCAACTAATTAACGCCCGCTCGTCACCCAGACCGCACGCTGCCATGGGCGGTTCACCCGCAACCCCGGATTGATCACCTGCCATACGCCATGTCCAAGAAAGACCCCAAAGATCCCCTTGTCCGATGCCTCGTCCTTCTTGGGCTGATCCCGCGTTATCCCAAGAGCAGCTCGGTACAAGAGCTCAAGACAGCGCTTGAACAACGCGGTTTCTCTGTCACCGCTCGAACGTTGCAACGCGATTTGGGCGAAAAGCTCAGCACACGTTTTCCGTTGATCTGCCAGGACGATGGACAGACGTATCGCTGGAGCTTCGACAGCCAAGCGCAGATCAGCCTACCGGCCACTGATACCGCAGCAGCGCTCGCTATGAACCTGGCAGAGGGTCACCTTAAACACCTGCTGCCACCCGGCGTACTGGCGCTGCTGGAACCGCAGTTCGCAACCGCCCGCAACCATCTGCAATCGCTGCAACACAATCCGCTTACCCGCTGGGCAGAACGCGTACGCAGTCTGCCCAATGGCAAAGCACTATTACCCGCCAGCGTTGATGGTGCTGTATGGGAGAACGTGGCGACCGCCCTGCTGGAACAGCGCCAGCTGCAGGTCGACTACCTCAGCCGGGTCAAGGGCGAAGTCAAAGCCATGACTCTGCATCCGAAAGGCCTGGCGTCGCGCGGCCCGACCAGCTACCTGATCGCCAGCGTCGGTGACTACATCGACTTGCGTCACTTCGCCTTGCACCGTATCCAGCGCGCCGAAGTACTGAGCCTTTCGGCACACGACGACGATTTCGACATGGATGCCTACCTACCAACGGCAGCATTTACCCCAAGACAGGGCACGGGCACCGTGGAACTGGTAGCAGATCTGCATCCAGATACTGCATGGATATTGCGCGAAACCCCACTAAGCGAAGACCAGATCCTGGAGTCATTGCCGGACAGCGACTGGCTACGGCTAAAGGCAAGTGTCCCGGATGACCGAGAGACTCTTTGGTGGCTGTCCAGCATAGGAAACAAATTGAAAGTGCACCAACCTAGTCGCTTTGTCAGCGAAATAAAAGAAGGAGCCCTGCAGTTGCTCGAATTGTACTGACAACCGATTTCATACCCACTCAATTGACCAGAGCTCTGAACTACCCAGCAAGAATTTCAAGAAAAGCAACTATGACTAGCTCTTCTCGCTCATCGCCGTCTCAAGCAAAACACGCACATCTCTTGCCAATTGCTCGCGCCCCCCGATTCACCCTCGAAAGGGACGTGATATTGGGGGCTCAGGCGCGCCTGAAACTACAAGAATGTTTGGCACGCATCCGCCATCACCGCACGATCTACAGCGACTGGGGCTTCGCCGCGGTTGACCCACTGGGCCGCAGCAGCGTAATAAATTTCCATGGACCGCCTGGTACGGGAAAAACCATGGCTGCCGAGGCATTGGCCGGAACATTGGGACTGGACTTTCATCACATTGGCATTGCCGAGCTGGAAAGCCGCTATCTAGGTGAAACCGCGCACAACATCCAAGCCGCGTTCAACCTTGCACGCGAGAATAATTCACTGTTGTTCTTCGATGAGGCTGACACCCTGCTAGGGGCACGTTTGTCCAACGTAACTCAAGGTGTGGACAACGAAATAAACGCAATGCGCTCAACCCTATTGATCGAATTGGAGCGTTTCGAAGGCATCGTAGTGTTCGCAAGCAACTTCGCTCGCAACTACGACGAAGCATTCCGCAGCCGCATCAGCTACCACATCCATTTCGACCTGCCGGACAAACTCGCGCGCAGTGCGCTGTGGGACCGCATGCTGGTGCCAGGCATCCCGCTCGCCACCGAGCGTGCCACCTTACTGGAGCAGGCCTCTGAGGCATCGCGAGGGCTTTCGGGCCGAGATATCCGCACATGTCTACGGCTGGCGCTACCCAAGGCACTGCTTGAGGCAGATAGCCAGCCCGCGCTCGCACGGCTGAGCTGGCAGAACCTTCATCAGGCCATCACCGATGTGCAGAGCTCTCAGCAGCAGGTCGGCCGTCCCCCTTCGCACAGCGCTGCGACGCAGGGAACGGTACAGGCTGCACGCGATCTTCTTGGCGTCTAAGCACGCCCCCTTTTGATACCTGAAGGAAAACCGATATGGGATGGTTCAGTAATCTACTCTCCGCTACCAGCAACTTCGTCAGCAAGGCCGCCAGCGCAGCAACCAGCGTAGCCCAATCCACCTGGGCTGCCATCAAAAGGACTGCGGCCAAAGTAGTCACATGGGTTGCCAATCATGGGGAAAGCACCGTTGCCAAGGCCAAGGACCTGTGGAAGGCCGCACGTCCTTACGTGGCGCATGCGACGACCTGGCTGCACAAGGCCGGGATGGCGCATCCGCTGATCAAGAAAGTCGCGGTGCTCATCGATGGGCTGCTTGCACTGGAAAAATCTCCGGTGTTGCAGTGGCTGGACAAGGCAGTGACATGGATCGTGGAGCAGGCTAAGCGCCTGAACGCCGCGATGGAAGAAGGTGCGCAAGTAGAACTGAATGACGCAGAGCGCGCGCATGCGGAGCAGTACCAGCAGTCCTTCCGTGATGCTCAAGGCAGCTTCAGCGGTGAGCAGGCCTACTCAATTTCGGTAGTGGCCATGATCAACGACCTGGTGCTGGCGCAGCACAACATCAATGCGCTGGTAAAAAGTGGCGAGGTTGTCGACGTGGACCACTTCCTGCGCCTGCGTGCCACTCAAAAACTTCTGAAGGAGGCCAATATCCGCTTCGCGAAACTGAATGAGGAGGCCTTGGTTTCGGCCGACGATATCTTCCTTG
This sequence comes from Stenotrophomonas sp. STEN031, assembly GCF_056759975.1. Classification (NCBI taxonomy): domain Bacteria; kingdom Pseudomonadati; phylum Pseudomonadota; class Gammaproteobacteria; order Lysobacterales; family Lysobacteraceae; genus Stenotrophomonas; species Stenotrophomonas sp. STEN031. Next base: position 145,496 of record NZ_JBRREA010000003.1, on the reverse strand, counting down.
TGCGTGTGGCAGCTGATCTACTAGCGCCCGCCCCCACACTTTCAGAAACTGACGCACAGACGCTGGATCAGCTGCTACAGCGCCGCTATAACTGCGGCCTGCTGCCGTTCGCCTTCGAGGAGCTTCTTCCTGCCTGGCACATGCGCAACGAGGTGCTGAACGAGCAGTGGAAGGTACTAAGCAAGCAGGTAGCTCAGAAGCAGGTCCTTCTGCGCCGGCTGGAATCCGATCTTTCGGTATCGATCGATGGTCGATTGAGCGATGAAGAACAAGCGATGCTTAACGACCTGCGTAAGTCCCTACCGCTGGACCGCAAAGCATTCGAAACGATCAGTGCAGAAAAGCTGGCGCTTTCCCACTATTTGCATGCCGCAGAAGGCTTCCTGCAGGTTCTGGAGAAATCCGCCGAAGAACTGGAAGCCACCGGCATGGGCTATCTGATCGGCACGGGGCAGCAAGTGGGTGAGCTGATCATTCAAGGCGCGGAGCAGGGTAAGCGCTGGGAGCAATTCAGCACCGAAGAGCAGGACCTGATTATTGACTTTGCCAACATCTTCGAGGAAGAGTGCCTGCAGCGCGTGCAGCGACTGGTTGAGGTCAGCGCCTGATGCTCGACCATGTCGTGCACTTCATTACCCCGGACTGGAGCGAACCATTCCAGTTAGGATTCTTTGCCATCATCCTCTGCGCCGCCTTGCTAACAATCATTGGGGTATGGCGTACCGCGCGTCAAGCGAACTGGGAAGCCAACTGGGAAGGCACCGGCCGTGGCACTGCGGGGCTGGCACTAGATGTTGATCATGGCTCGTTCAACGATGTCTGCGATGCAGTGGCTACCAAGCCGGAAAAGTACGCCGAGATCGTACCCGGCCTGCTATTGATCTTCGGCCTTTTGGGTACATTCGTTGGCCTCGGCATTGCGTTGGACAGTGCCTCCTCGATCCTGACCAACGCCAATGCGCAGAATGCGCTAGATGGCGGCATGAATGATCTGCTGGAAATGATGGGAGGGCTGGGCACTAAGTTCAAAACGTCAACTTGGGGAATTCTTGGCTTCCTACTGGTGAAGCTGGCACTAGCTAGCATGGGCCGCGACACCAACCGCCAGCAGTGGGTGATTGCCCGCATGAAACAGGAGATGGACAGGGCCAGACAGATCGGCAAGCAACAGGAGGAGCAGCGCAACCAGCGTATGCAGGCGGCCTTGGTTGACTTAGCCGTACACATCGATGACTCACTGGAACAGCGGCTGCAGCAGGACCGCGGGCTGCGTCTGCAGCACCATGAGGACATGGCCACCGCGATGCAACAGGCCTTGCAGGCGCTTGGCCAGACCTATGGGCAGCAGCTCAGTGCGGCGCTAGAGCACGATCGCACTCTTCGATTGCAAGCCAACAGCGCGAGCGTCCTTCAGTTGGGTGCTCAGCTGACGGGCGCGCTGGAAGATCTTCGAAGGCAGCTGGGCCAAGGCAACGATATCGCTCTGAATACCCAACAGATCCTGCAGACGTTCACCGCTTCGCAGGAGGTTTTCAGCGACTCGATTAAGCGCAGCGCTGACACGATGTCTGAGGCAGCTTCCAGTATGAACGGTGCTGCTGACGAAATGTCGGCGGTGATTACTTCTTTTGACATCGGCGTACGTGAGACGCTGGGGACCATCGAGGGCAACCTAGGTACCACCATTGGGAGCATGGACCGCTCGCTACGCGATAATCTCGGCACCATGGCGACCCTGCTGGACGGCACGGCCAGTACGTTGCAGAAGTCGCTGGATACATTCTCGACCAACACCGGAGATACGCTGAAGCAAGTGACCACCAGCATGGCCGCTGCTTCGGAAAGCCAGAACAAGGTGATGGGCGATGTGCGCAACGCAATGGGCGACGTGCAGGAGATGGTGCAGGACACCACCAACTCCATCGCTGCCATCAGCGCAACGCTCAGCGACAGCCTGCGTTCGGTGGCCAAGAGCAACCTGCAAATGGCAGCACTAGTGGACCCAGTGAAGGATTCACAGGCCAACATGTCGCGAGTAGTTGCCTCATTACAACAACTAGTGCTCCGTCTGGATCGCGATGGTAGTGAGGGAGAGCAGCTGCGTGAGGAGGTCGCGAGGGGCTCCGATGCCGTAGTCAGAGCTCACAAGGACAGCCAAGACCTGCTGCAACGCCAGACCCATAGCTTGGAAGCATTGCGCGGTCTGATGCAAGGCATTGTTAGACCCCTCCCCAAGGATGAGGCGGAGCTGGCGGGATGAAGGATAAGCCCAACGAATGGGTAGCCATCTCCGATCTGATGGCCGGAGTACTTGCTGTGGTGATGCTAATGCTGGCGGTAGTCGTGCTGCAGCGCAAGTTTGCCGAAGCTCAACACCAGCGCGACCTGGCCGCGCTGGATACGATCAGCGGTAGTCCGGTAACCGAGCTACTCAAGAAAGTGCAAAACACGCTAGGTGAGCAGGGTGCCAGCCATCTGATCAGCGTGGATATGCCAAGTCGCCGTATCACCCTGCGCGATGGTGTCTTCGCGCAAGGAAGCGCCTGTGTGACTTCGACAGCCGCAATTGCAGTGGGAGCGATTGAAGAGCAGGTCGGTAGGTTTTTACGTGACAATCCTTCAGGCCGAATCTTCGTTGAAGGCTATACCGACAATGCACCAGTCAAACGTCCAGTCATCGACTACGTTCGTTTCTGCACAGTTTACGACGACAATTACACGCTCTCAGCAGCACGCTCTCGTGAAGCGCGTAAAGCGATGCTTGGAACTCTTGAAGCCACATTGGCAAGACGCATAGTTGTAGCAGGGTATGGCGACTCACGCCCCTTGCCGAATATTTCCCCGTCCGATTCGCGTAACCGTCGTGTCGAGGTTCTATTCACTATGGATGGAACTTCTGATTAGGGAAGAAGCGTGGCGACACAATCTGTCGCCACGCGCCCCCATCATTGACCTGACGCAGCCGCTCCGGCTGCCCTTCAAAAGGGGTACTCTGATGGAAGCCCTTGCCGTCCTGTTTTTCCTGTTCAATCTGTTCGTCATCCTGCCGCTGCAGATCTACGCCTTCATCCGCGGCATCAACGTGCAGCGCTACAACCTTGGCATTGCCGAGGGCCGGCGCTACAAGCAAGGTTTCTGGTGGCGGCAGGCGGCGGCCTTGGCACGCTCGCGCAAGGCCGGTGGTGTCAACTTCGTTGTCACCGCCGTACTGGCTGCTATTGGCTTGGTACTGGCCTTCTCAATCAACGCCTGGCTACAGGTTGGGCTCTGCAGCTACATCCTGGTCAACGCGCTGGTGGCCGCCAACTTCTTCGCCACTCAGTTGCCGATCATCGATGCCGAGGCGGCCGCATCTAGCGACAATTCCACCAGCACGCCGGAGGCGACGCCTTGATCCGCATTATTCGTTCCGTTGGCGCCTTCGGCTTGCTGCTGGCGCTCAGTGGGTGCACGGGCACGCCAGGATGCAGTAGCGGCGACAGTCAGGACCTGCTGGGCGACATAATCGAGGAGGCGTTTGAAAGATCTGCCCATGGCAAGGAATTGCGGCCATTGGTGGACTACCGCGTGCGCAGCATCCAGACCGTAGGCCATGACAAGGATGTCGACCGCTACGAATGTGCGGCGACGCTTGAGATCAGTTTGGCTGGTAGCAACGCAAAGCCGGTCTCACAGGACATCGAGTACGACGTCTATCTGATTCAGGACGATGAAGCCGATTTTGAGATCAGCTTCGATGAGGGCGTTGACACCGCCATCAGCAATGCGGCGCTGCGCAAGGCCATGGGCTGGCGCTGATGCGCCCAGAGCAAGCACAACAAACCAAGCACGCGCCAATCTCGGCGCAGTCAGGAGCGTTCATTGGCCATTCCCACCCCGCCAATCACTTTCTACTGCCGCAACTGCAATTGGAAGAAGACGTTGCCGATGCAAGTGGGCGACTGCCGCCTTCCAGGGTTCAGCCGTTTCTCTTCCTGCCCCAACTGCGGGCGCGAGGATACGTTGCAAGAACGACGTGCCGGACCGCTGGATCTCGCAGCCGCTCGCCTTGCCAGAATCGTTCGCGGTAGCTGATGGACTTGTGCGCTGGCGACACGCTTTGTCGCTTGCGCAGCGCAGTATTGCACTCAGGCTGCGGCGTTCCTTGCGCCCGGTCTTTCACACCAGGAGATACGCATGTTCAAGATCGTAGGTAGCGTCGTTGTGTACGGCTTCGCACTGTTGGGCCTGGCCGCTTACTTGGACAAGGCGCATGGCGATGGGCGCTTGTTCGCAGATGATTGAGGTGGGAGTGGCGGATAGCCTGCCCTCACCCCAACCCCTCTCCCGCGTGCGGGAGAGGGGCTCTAGACCACGCTGGCTTCAGCCCAGCGGTTCGTCCGACAGGTAGGTGTAGCCGGTCAGGCCAGCTTCCAACGCTGCATCCAGCTCGGCGGCGCGGGCGGCCGGCAGCTGGGCATCGGCCACACGCTTGCGGTAGGCCGCACGCAGGTCGGCCAGGCTGTAACCCACGTAGTCCAGCATCACGTCGGTGGTGTCGCCGCGACGCTGCTGGGTGATCACGTAGCCATCGTCTTCGACCACCACTTCCACCGCGTCGGTGTCGCCGAACAGGTTGTGGATGTCGCCGAGGATTTCCTGGTAGGCGCCGACCAGAAAGAAGCCGATGCGGTAACTCTCGCCGTGACGCACCGCGTGCAGCGGCAGCGAGCTGTCCAGGCTTTCGTTCTCGACGTAGGTCTTGACCATGCCATCGGAATCGCAGGTCATGTCGGCGATCACGCCGCGACGCTCGGGACGCTCGTTCAAGCGCTCGATCGGCACGATCGGGAACACCTGGTCGATTGCCCAGGCATCGGGGATGGATTCGAACACGCTGAAGTTGACGAAGTACTTGTCGACCAGACGATCATTCAATTCGTCCAACGCCGGGCGATGGCTCTTTTCGTCGTAACTCAGGCGCGCGCGCACGCCGTTGGCGATGGCGTAGAACAGGTCGTCGATGCGCGCACGCTGCGGCAGGTCGATCTGGCCCAGTGCATAGGCACTCAGGCCCTCGGCGTGGAAATGCTGGGCTTCCTGGAACAGTTCCACCGCCGGGCGCTGGTCGAGTTCCTCGTGGATTTCGCGCAGGTGGCGGATCGCCGCCGGCTCGTCGTCATGCGCTTCCGGCACGCGGCCTTCGGCTGCCTGCTCAACCTCCGACACGTTGGCGATCAGCACCGCATGGTGCGCGGTCATCGCGCGGCCGCATTCGGTGATGATGCGCGGCGGCGTCAACGCATGCTCTTCGCAGGCTTCGGCCAGCGGCTGCACGATGTTGCTGGCGTAGGCATTGAGGCCGTAGTTGATCGAGCAGTAGCTGCGCGAACGGGTGCCTTCGTAATCGATACCCAGGCCGCCGCCGACATCGACGTGGCTGATCTTCGCGCCCAGCTGCGACAGCTCGACGAAGTAACGGGTGGCCTCACGCATGCCGTTGGCGATGTCGCGCACATTGCTGATCTGGCTGCCCATGTGGAAATGCAGCAGATTCAGGCAATCGGCGTACTCGGTGTCACGTAGCGCCTTCCACAGGTCCAGCAGCTGGCGCGGGGACAGGCCGAACTTGGCCTTGTCGCCACCGCTGTTCTGCCACTTGCCGGCGCCCAGCGAGGCCAGGCGCATGCGCACGCCGAGGCCCGGCTTCACGTCCAGTGCCTTGGATTCCTCCAGCACCAGCTTCAGCTCGGACGGCTTCTCGATGACGATATAGGTCTGCAGGCCGAGCTTGCGGCCGATCAGGGCCAGGCGGATGTACTCGCGGTCCTTGTAGCCGTTGCAGACGATCAGCCCGCCCGGCCGGCTCAGCGCCAGCACCGCCATCAGCTCCGGCTTGGAACCGGCTTCCAGGCCGAAGCCTTCGCCGTGGTGGCTGGCCAGGGTGCCGGCCACGCCACGGTGCTGGTTCACCTTGATCGGGTAGACCGCGGTATAGCCACCAGCGTAGTCCCAGTCGGACTGGGCTTGGGCGAAAGCTGCCTGCAGCTTGCCCAGGCGCTGGCCGAGGATGTCCGGGAAGCGCACCAGCAACGGCAGCTTGGCGCCGGCGGCACGCGCCGAATCGACAACCTGCGGCAACGACACCGCCGCGCCCTGGGCGCCTGCGGGACGGACCACGACGTGCCCGGCGGCATCGACGTCGAAATAACCATCAGACCAGTGCGGAATCGAATAGGTCTTGCGGGCCTGTTCGAGGGACCAATCGCTCATCGGCGTAGCAACTCTCAGCTGTGGATAAATAAGGACGCGCATTCTAACGCTAGCGGGGCAAGGGTCCGTTACAATCCGCGCCCTCACTACCTCCCCTCTCCCCCCGGGAGAGGGGTCGGGGGTGAGGGCAAGCGTGAAACCTGACTGTGACAGGCTTCGCCCTTACCCTCATCCGCCCCTTCGGGGCAGCTTCTCCCGGTGGGAGAAGGACAGCCCCAGCACCCAGGAATCATCATGACCTCCAACGAAAACTGGTTCATCGAACACTTCCAGCCGACCGGTTCGGCTATTGGTTTCCGCATCACCGGCAAGCTGGACGAGGTGCAGTCGCCGTTCCAGAAGATCGAGATCTATGACAGCACCGACTGGGGCAAGCTGATGGTCATCGACGGCGCCATGATGCTGACCACCAAGGACAATTTCTTCTACCACGAGATGATCAGCCACCCGGTGCTGTTCACCCACCCGGCGCCCAAGCGCGTGGTGATCATCGGCGGCGGCGACTGCGGCACCCTGCGCGAGGTGCTCAAGCACCCGGGCGTGGAGAGCGCCACCCAGTGCGACATCGACGAGCAGGTCACCCGCATGGCCGAGAAGTACTTCCCGGAACTGTGCGAATCCAACGGTGACGCCCGCGCCGAGCTGCTGTTCGACGACGGCGTGGCCTATATGGCCAACTGCGCCCCGGGCAGCGTGGACGTGGTGATCGTCGACTCCACCGACCCGGTCGGCCCGGCCGAAGGCCTGTTCAACAAGGCCTTCTTCGAAAGCTGCTTCCGCGCCCTGAAGGACGACGGCCTGCTGGTGCAGCAGAGCGAGTCGCCGCTGGCCCTCCTGGAGCTGATCAAGGACATGCGTTCGGAAATGGGCAAGGCCGGCTTCCAGTCGTTCAAGACCCTGCCGTTCCCGCAGCCGTGCTACCCGACCGGCTGGTGGTCGGTGACCGTGGCCAGCAAGCAGGCCGGTTTCGGCTTTGGCTTCCGCGAGGCCGATTCGGCCGCCAAGCCGTTCGACACCCTGTACTACACCGCGCCGCTGCACACCGGCGTGCTGGTCAGCCCGCCGTTCGTGGCCAAGGCCCTGGGCGAGTAAGCCCGCTGCCAGCAGCACCATGAACCGAACCCCGCGCCAGCAATGGCGCGGGGTTTTTCGTTTTCCGGCGAGGACGCAGACAGGCGGGCTCTCATCATTCACATGACCGCAACAATCCTTTCCGGCGCCTGACTCCTACATTTTTTTTACATTCAGCAATTCATGGACTGTGCAGTTTTATAATTGCCGCACATCCCCGCCCGCCCAGGGCTCGTTAGACCGGCTTTGCAAGACGCTTTCCGCGCCATGCCCGCGTCAGGAAGGTTTTGATGAACACATTGCCCAGTTTCGACGGCGATCACGCCGTTGTTCCCGTCCACCATTTGCTCAAGCGCGGCGAACGCCTGCTCGAGCCTGATGTCTACCGCACCGAACTGGATGGCCGCCCGGCCGTGGTCAAGGACTACCGCCGCTATCAGGGCACCCCCCTCTCCCCGGTGGCACGCCTGCTGGTACGCCGCGAAGCCAAGGTGCTCAAGCGCCTGCAAGGCTGGAAACACGCGCCCGCGCTGCTCGGCACCCTGGGCGGCCTGGCGCTGGGTATGGAATTCATCCCCGGCGACACCTTGAGCGCCGGCGTGCAGGGCGTGAGCCAGGAAGTCTTCGACCAGCTGCAGAACGCCCTGGCGCGCCTGCATGCAGCCGGCATTACCCACAACGACCTGCATGGCACCAATGTCGTGGTCAGTGCCGGCGTACCGGTGCTGCTGGACTTCACCTCGGCGCTGCGGGCACCGCGCTGGCTGCGCAACTGGCCGATCTTCCGCCAGCTACGCCGCAGCGACATGAAGAACCTGGTGAAGATGCGCCAGCGTCTAACGGGGCAGAAGCCTTCCGCCGAACAGGCCGCAGCGCTGGCCGAGCCGGGCTGGGTGCAGGCGGTGCGTAATGCGTGGAAGCGGCTTTATCGGTGGATCAAAGGCTAAGGCCAAAGCTACCCCTCCCCAACCCTGCCCTTGGCTGCGCCAAAGGGAGGGGGGCCAAGCTCTGCTCCCTCCCTTGCGCATAGCGCAGGGGAGGGCTGGGGAGGGGTGCTTTAAAGCTTTAAAGCTTTAAAGCTTCAAATCCCCAAAACCCAAAACCTCAAAGCGCATCCCCGTCCAGCTCGCCGGTGCGGATCCGCACCACGCTGCCCAGGTCGTACACGAATACCTTGCCGTCGCCGATCTTGCCGGTGCCGGCGGCCTTGACGATGGCCTCCACCACTTCATCGGCCTGCGCATCGGTCACCGCGACCTCGATCTTCACCTTCGGCAGGAAATCGACCACGTACTCGGCACCGCGATACAGCTCGGTATGGCCCTTCTGCCGACCAAAACCCTTGACCTCGGTGACGGTGATACCGGCCACGCCGCGTTCTGCCAGCGCCTCGCGCACGTCGTCCAGTTTGAACGGCTTGACGATGGCCATGATCATCTTCATTGGTCGGCTCCTTGGGTTGTGCCCGAAGCATACCGTGCAGGCTGACGTGCCACTAGCTGGGTTCCGGACTATCCTTACCGTTGGCAATAACGGATACCGATGCCCGCAAGCAACAGCCGCCGCCTAGGCTCGGCTCACCCCTGCGGAGAAAACCCATGATCGACCTCAACCACATCGACGAGCTGGCCCGCCGCCTGAGCAGCCTGGTGCCGCCCGGTCTGCGCGAATCGCGCGAAGAACTGCAGGCCACCTTCAAGACCGCGCTGCAGGCTGGGCTGGGCAAGCTGGACCTGGTCACCCGCGAAGAATTTGAAGTGCAGCGTGCGGTATTGCTGCGCACCCGTGAAAAGCTCGACGCGCTGGAACAGGCCGTCGCTGCACTGGAAAACCGCGTCTCCGACAAGAACGCCTGAGCGCCGGGCCGTGAGCCTGGCGCTGGTGCACAGCCGCGCTCGTGCGGGTGTGCATGCACCGCTGGTGCAGGTGGAAGTCCACCTGTCCGGCGGCCTGCCCTTCACCCAGATCGTCGGCCTGCCCGAGGCCGCGGTACGCGAATCGCGCGACCGGGTGCGTGCCGCCATCCTGTGCGCGCAGTTCGACTATCCGGCGCGCCGCATCACCATCAATCTCGCACCGGCCGATCTACCCAAGGAAGGCGGCCGTTTTGATCTGCCGATCGCACTCGGCATTCTCGCCGCCAGCGGCCAGATCGACCGCAATGCGCTGGCCAGCTACGAGTTCATTGGCGAACTGGCACTGACCGGCGAGCTACGCGCGGTAGACGGCGCCTTGCCCGCCGCCATTTCGGCCGCCAACGCCCAGCGCTGCCTGATCGTACCGCCGGGCAACGCGAGCGAAGCAGCGCTGGCCCAACATGCGCAGGTCAAGGTCGCTCGCACGCTGCTGGAAGTCTGCGCTGCCTTGGGCGGCAGCAAACAGCTGCCCGATGCGCAGGTGCCGCCAACCGAACCCGCCGCGCTGGCCGACCTCAGCGATGTGCGCGGTCAGCAACATGCGCGGCGTGCGCTGGAAATTGCCGCGGCCGGCGGCCACCATCTTCTGCTGCTGGGCTCACCCGGCTGCGGCAAAACCCTGCTGGCCTCGCGCCTGCCCGGCATCCTGCCCGAGGCAAGCGAGGAAGAAGCACTGGAGTCCGCGGCAATCGCCTCGATCAGCGGGCGCGGCGTTGACCCCAGTCGCTGGCGGCAACGCCCTTACCGTTCGCCGCATCACACCGCAAGTGCGGTTGCCCTGGTTGGCGGTGGCTCGCATCCGCGGCCCGGCGAAATTTCGCTCGCGCACAACGGCGTTCTATTCCTGGACGAGTTGCCGGAGTGGAATCGCCACGCGCTGGAGGTGCTACGCGAGCCACTGGAGTCCGGCACAGTCACCGTTTCGCGTGCCGCGCGCAGCATGGAGTTCCCCGCACGCTTTCAACTGGTGGCGGCGATGAACCCATGCCCGTGTGGTTGGGCCGGTGACAGCAGCGGTCGCTGCCGTTGTTCCGCTGAGAGCATCCGTCGCTATCGCGCACGCATCTCCGGACCCTTGCTGGACCGCATTGACCTGCACCTGCAGGTGCCACGTTTGGCGCCGAGTGAGTTGCGTGGCGATACAAGCGCAGGCGAAAGCAGCGCCGTTGTGCGCGAGCGGGTGATGCAGGCACGGACACGCCAGTTGCAACGCGCGGGCAAGGCCAACGCACATCTTGGGCAAGGGGAGACGCTGCGCGACTGCGCGCTGTCCACTGCTGAAGGCGATCTGCTTGAGCAGGCGATGGAGCGCTTGCAGCTGTCTGCGCGGTCGATGCACCGGATTCTGCGGGTCGCACGGACGATCGCCGATCTTGCTGCCGAAACTGCCATCCAACGGGCGCATCTGACCGAGGCGATTGGGTATCGGCAGTTGGATCGGGGTGGTGGTGGGAGTGAGGGGTAGGTTGTGGAGGGCTTTGGTGTCGCGTAGAGCCACTACAAAGGCAAAGACCTCACCCCTCCCCAGCCCTCCCCTGCGCTTCGCGCAAGGGAGGGGGCAGAGCTTGGCCCCCTCCCTTTGGCGCAGCCAAGGGGAGGGCTGGGGAGGGGCAAGCTCTTGAAGCACCACATTCAAGACAAATCCCGAAAATCCGTTCACCATCGCCGGCAGTCCCCGCGGAGACCGGCCATGGAACGTATCGAACGCCCTTACTTCCCGATCATCTATGTGCGCGGTTATGCGATGACCCGCGATGAGATCGTCGAGACCACCTCCACGCCCTTCATGGGCTTCGAGGCCGGCTCCACCAAGATGCGCCAGGCGCAGGACGGCAGCATCGTCAAGTTCGTCTTCGAGTCGCCGCTGGTGCGCTTGATGAAGGACTACAACTACCGCGACGTCTACGAGTTCGGCGCCGAGCGCCGCGACCGCATCTCACCGCGCTGCATCGTCATCCATCGCTACTACGACCCGGCCGACCCGGCCTTCGGCGATGGCAAGACGCCTTCCATCGTCGATGCCGCCGCTGCGCTGGGCAAGCGCATCGAACAACTGCGCGACAGCATCTGCGGCACCAACGCGGGGATGCGCAAGGATTTCCGTGTCTATCTGGTGGCCCACTCGATGGGCGGACTGATCTGCCGCTGCCTCCTCCAGAACCCCGACGTGGCCAGCGCCGAGGTCCGAGCGATGGTCGACAAGGCCTTCACCTATGCCACGCCGCACAACGGCATCGAGGTCGGCGGCATCAACCTGCCGAACCTGCTGTCGATCAACGACATCAACAATTTCAACCGCAGCAACATGGGCAAGTACCTGAAGGTGCCCAAGGACAAGGTCAATACACTGGGCAATTCCGGCTTCCCGCCCGAGCGGCTGTTCTGCCTGATCGGTACCAACAGCCGCGACTACGCCGCTGCGCATGGCTTGTCTTCCTTTGCGGTCGGTGCACTGAGCGATGGCCTGGTACGCATTGCCAATGCCTATGTCGAAGGCTCACCGCGGGCCTTCGTCAACCGCAGCCACAGCGGCTACTTCGGCATCGTCAACTCCGAGGAGGGTTACCAGAACCTGGTGCGCTTCCTGTTCGGCGATACCTGCGCCACGGCCCAGCTCGACATCAGCGCCCTGCCCTTTCCGCCCGAGATCGAAGCCGCGCGCAAGCGCGGCAAGAAGATCGAATCCTCGTACTACATCGAGGCCACCGTCGCCCCGCGCGGTGCCTACACCTACGAACTCACCTCGCGCACCCAGGCCAACCAATGTGCCATCCGCCGCGGGTACGGCGATATCTTCGATGCGCAGGGCAACCTGCTCAAGGACAAACGCTCGACCGTGCTGTTCTCGGTGTTCCTCGACAGCAGCAAGATCCTGGCCGGCAGCGAGATCGCGTTTTCCATCGATCTTGCGGTCAGCAATGCCGGCTATCAGGTTGATGGCGCGCTGTTCCTGAAGAACCACATCCCCGGCGAGTACCTGTTCCGCAACACGCTGGTGGTCTTCGCCAAGCCCGACGATGCGGGCGGCTGGCGCCTGCGTTACGTGTGGAGCGATGATCAATGGGCCGGCGGTCCGAAGAACGAGGCCGAGCTGGACACGGCCCGCACCAAGGCCATCGGCATCAACCAGCAGGCACCCAATATCTTCGGCATTCCGCTGCAGTCGGCCAAAGGCTTCCAGGCAGAGCTGAAACTGTCGCTCTCTGACTGGCGCTAGGAAGAACGAGGGCCACGGCAATTGCGGAGCAGACGCCACCATGCTGCTGTTCTGTGGCGATGGCGCTTCTGGCCCGAAGCCGCAATTGCCACGACGTCGGCGCCAGGCGGAGCGCCACCCCGGCAAGGGACCCTCAATCGCGCCCCGCCCACTTTCGCCATCAGCGCGATGCACAGATCGTGGATCACCAGGACCCGCCGCACGACGCAATGATCAAGCCATGCGTCACTGCCGGTCGCGGCCGGCAGTGACAGTTCCGCACTTTCAGCCAGGCATCACGCCAGTGCCGCAACCTGGTCCATCTCCTCGCGGAGGCTGTCGATGAAGACGCTGTCGTTCAGATAGGCCACATTCAAGCGTGTCCATGGCGACACCTGCTCGGCGTCGACGTTGAAGAACGCACCGGGCGCCAGCACAACACCTCGTGCCAGCAGGCGGGCGGTCAGCTGGCGCGTATCGTCGATGCCATCGAAACGCGCCCACAGATACAAGCTCTGCTCGGGTGTGGCATAGACCGTGGCGTTGAGCCGCTGCAGCACGTCCAGACCTTCGGCAGTGGCGGCGCGGACGCGGTCCTGCAGGCGCCCGACATGGCGCAGGAAGTTCCCCTCGCGCAGGATCGCTTCAAGCACGCGTTCGCCATACTCGCTGCTGCCGATATGCAACAGCATCTTCAGGTCGGCCAGCTCCTCGATGTGGGCGTTCTCCCCGGCGATGAATCCGCTGCGCAGCGCGGCCGATACCGATTTTGAGAAACTACCCACATACAGCGTGTTGCGGAACTGCGCCAACGACGACAGGCGAAATGCCGAATTCGGCTTGAAGTCGGCCATGGCGTCGTTTTCGACGATCAGCACGTTGTGCGCCGCCGCCAGCTCAAGCAAACGCTTGCCGACCTCCGGCGACACATCGGTGCCGGTCGGATTGTGCGCGGTGCTCTGCATGAAGAAGATGCGCGCCTTGCTGGTCTGCAGCGCCGTCTCTAACTCGACCAGGTCCGGGCCATCCACGCGCCGGGTGATGGCGACGGATTTTGCGCCATGCAACTGCAGCTTGCCGAACAACGGGTAATAGCCCGGCTGTTCCACCAGCACGGTGTCACCGGGTGCAACATAACGCCGGATGATCAGGTCGAGCGCGTGATTGGCACCGAACGTGGTCACCAGCTGGCGTGGGCCAAGCTCCATGCCGTGCATGGCCAGGCGGCGTATCAGCTGCTGGCGCAGCGGCAGATAGCCGTAGCGGTTGCCGTAGCGGAAGAGGCTGCCGATGCCGCTGCGGGCAACCTGGCGGTGGAAGCGGTCAAGGCGCATATAGGTCAACCAATCGACCGGCGGAAAACCCTCCGCCAGATGCGAGCGCCCCGGCTCGCGGATTGCCTGTTGGCGCATCATCCACAGCGTATCGATCACCCGGCTGTAGCCGATCGGTTCCTCGTCCAAGTCGCGTTCGGCGGGCACCTCGATGCCGCGTACAAAGAAGCCCTTGCCGTGCTGCGCTTCGACCAGTGCTCTCTCGCCGAGCAGATCAAACGCCGAGATGACCGTGTTCTTCGAGTAGCCGTTCAATCGTGCGTACTCGCGCAACGAAGGCAGCTTGTCGCCGGGCTTCAGCACACCGGCCAGAATCTGGCGACCGATGTCCATGGCAACTTTTTCCGCTAGTGAAATCTTCCGTGGTTCAGAGCGCATAAAAATCCATGCAAAATTCTTCGGGCACTGACTGTATCGGCGCACCGCGGCACTCTGTAAAGAGCATAAACAGACATTTTGAGATGCGCTCGCGCTCGCGCGTCAACGGCTTTGCTGTTTCCTCTAACTGTACCCACCGGCTGCGCTGCATTGCTTACGCGCCGCTTGCAGATTCGCGCGACCCTCGATGGCGATCACTCGTGCAAGGGGATACGCGTGAACGCAGTTTTTGCACATTCACCACCCGCGGTTCCAGAACACGGGACTGCAATGCAGGCAGCAAAAACGCGCGCACATGCCGCCTGTACTTTCGCCGACAGTGCACTACCGGATGACTCGTTTGGCATCGGCGCGGACCGCGTCGGCTGCCGTGAGCCACCCAACGATCCGTCATCCGGCTTCATCGATGGCTTGCTGCTCAATGACATCGCGCAGCGCGGCCACATGCCAGGGATCAGCAGGACGTTGGCCTCTCTCATCAGTCGTTTGGCCCACCTCAGCGGCAACGATGGATTCATCGCCTTCGGCGCAGGCCCGCTCTTACGCGTATGCATTCAGTTCGCGGGCATCGACGACATCCGCAGCGCAGGTTCGCGGGTACTACGCCTTGGCAATCAGTTGGTCGGGCTGGCCAACACCATGAACCCGCTGCTGGTTGCCCACGGGGGCGGCTGCAAGAGCATCGACGCACATCCGGGCTACGCCCTTCGCCACGGTGCCTGCCTTGAGGTCGCGCTGGTTGTGGATCTTGCCGGGTGCTCCAATCGCCGCGGCATCAGCGGCATGGTTGCGGGGGTAGCGCAGCATATCGAGCCGCTGATCCAGGGTCGCAAGGTCGGAACGTCCATCACTCGCATCGCTGATCAGCAGCTGCTGTGCGCACAGATCACCCTGCAGACGCAGCGCTTCGCCCACTTCCTTGACGTCGATGCATTGGCCGGGCGCATTGTGGATCTGCACACCTTCATCTGTGCCCGTCAGTATCGGACCGACCTGTACAACGCCCGCATCGTTGAAACAGTGAACGCGGTGCTCGCCGGCACAGCCGCAACTCACACCCGGCCGCAGAACAGCTGGATGGCGCATGACCGCGACAATGCCGCGCTGGCCGTCTGGCACTGCGACCACCGTGGCCGTCTCTGCGGCAGGATTGCCGTGCCGGTGGTCGCCGCTCAGTGCGAGGTGTGCCAGGACAGGCAGCGTCCGGTACCTGCTGCCGATGCCTGCCCAGGCCCGCAGCCGATCAATCACGCCGCCGCCATCGGTCTGGCATGCAGTCTGGCCAGCCTGCATGCCCATGCGACTGACGCCATCGCTGCCGCGGAGCCCGCCAGGCACGCACGTAATCTCGCCCTATTGGTGGGCGCGCGAGCGGATGAGGTGGATCTGCTCGTGCAGGCCATGCCAGCTGCGGCAGACATCTGCAGCGACCGTGCGATGGCGTTGCTCGATGCACTGCGGAGCCGCTGATGCAAACACAGGCGCCGACAACGGCAGATCGGGTGCGCATCATCGAGACAGGCGCGCACCGCGGCTTGGCCAACCAGGCCAGGGTGCTGCCGACCACGGTGCGGATCAATCTGATCGAATTGTTGGAATCAGCAGGGATCAGGGAAGTCGAGATCGGTTCGTTCGCCCCCTCACGCCAGGTACCGCAGATGGCCGACACCGCGACACTCTGTGCGTTGTTGGGCACGCCGCCCATCGACCGGATCCGCTCGCTGTGGGTGCCAGACATGAAAGGGCTGGAAAGGGCCATCGCCACTGGCTGCCGCGATGTCACCGTCGTATCGGCGGCATCGGATGCGTATTGCCGCGCCAACTTCAATTGCAATATCGCCGAGAGCCTGCGCCGCGCCGACGAGATCGCCGGACATGCACTCGCAGCAGGCATCCAGGTCAGGGCTGCACTGTCCACGGCCATCGACTGTCCGTTCGATGGGAGGGTGGCGCTGTCGGATGTCACCCGCATTGTTGCGCGCTTCCATGAAATGGGCTGCCGCGAAATCAGCCTGGGAGACACAGCCGGATCGGGGACCCCTGCGTCAGTGGGCACGTTGCTCCGCGCGTGTGCCAGCGAGGTGCCCGTGCATCACCTCGCCGCCCATTTCCATGACACCTTCGGGCTGGCCATCGCCAACGTGGTTGAAGCACTGGAGCACGGCGTGCGCGCGTTCGACAGCGCCATTTCCGGGCTCGGTGGCGACGCCCATGCGCCGGATGCTGCCGGCAGCCTCGCCACCGAAGACCTGGTCTATCTGTGCACCGAGCTGGGTATCGGCTGCGGGGTAGATCTGGATGCGCTGCTGCTGGCGGCCGATTACATAGATTGCATACTGCAGCGCAAAACCGAATCGCGGGTGGGTCGCGCCCTGCGCGCCAGGCACCGCCAGGCCAAGGGCAGGACCGGGCTCCCGACGGGCTGAGATGGCCACGGCCCGCAGCCCTGCGCGCGGCGCAAGCGCACCAGGCACGCCTTGCCGCGGTTTCCAGTCCGTAGTCTCCGCGCCGGTCGGCCCTATCGTCGAAAAGCAGAAGCCCCGCGATGCGGGGCTTCTGGCGACCTGCTATGCATTCTCACAAAGAATGTCGCCGGTTTCTCAGGAAAATTGTCGCGGCACCACCACAGGGCCTTCGATGCCCAAAGCGAGGTCGCCCCTGTTCTGAACCGCCAAGCACTATCTCTTACGCGCGCCTACTTCGGCAGCGCTTGAGCGCCGGCGTCGGACCTCATTGCCTTGCACTCCTTCTTACCACCATCCAGCCGGCCAGGAGCGGACCTTAGTGAAGGACCGCTTTCTGCTGGGTCCACGACGTCCCCCGCCTTCAGTAGCACGGCGATTTAGGGAAGATATGAACAACTCCATCTTTAGTCGTGGCGTCCAAAATTTCGCCGAAGCTGGCGTTTCATGCAACGAAAAATCAATGACTTACCAGACAGGTTCGTGAGTAAGTTCCTTTCCAGCGACCAGCTTGGCGAATTGTTCAGGCCATCCTTAGAGTCCGGGGTCAATCGTATCGGATGCCAACTGTCTGGCGTAGTCGCTTGGGGTCAGCCCGACGTCCCGGTGGAAGCGCTCATCAACCACCAACTGCCCAGCGTCCCACCGCCGCCGACTACCGAATCAGCAACGCAACCGACTTCGCTCGCGTGAGCGAGACATACACCAGCTGCTCAAAGTCATCCCCAGCCCATCCACCGGCAAGAGCCAGCACTGCTACACAGTCAAACTCCAATCCTTTGGCTCGATGCATCGTCGCCACGCGCACCGCCGAAGAATCTGCCGATTCGACAGTGTCAGCCTCGATGGTGGTCGTTCCAATCCCCTTCTGATCGAGCGCAGACGCCACCGCATCCCGTAGCCTCGCAGTCGGTGCCATGACGCACACACTGGGCGATCCCTCTGCACCGACCTCACCCATCCAGGCAGAGACACGGCCGACGGCTACCGCGATAGCTTCGTCAACGTCGCCTGTCGCCAACACTTCAGGGACAGGCCCATGGGAAAGTGACTTATAGCGACGATTGTCGTCGCTGCCACCGTCCAGATCGTCGATATCGCGCCCTTCCAGTAGCGCAACAGCCAGTTTCCGGATCTCGTCAGTAGTGCGGTAATTGAGGTACAGCTTGCGCGAGCGCCCGCGAATATCGATTCCGCAGCGTCCCAGTACCGCCTTGTGCTTCGAGTAGATGCGCTGGTGACCATCGCCGACAAAGAACAGGTCGTTGCGGCCTGCGGGCACTATCGCCCGAATCAGCCGCAATGCTTGTGGTCCGAAATCCTGGGTTTCGTCGACAACCACTGCTGAGTACGCGGCAGCAGGTTCGTCCGTCAGCAGCTGAGCGGCATCTCGATAAGCGTCGTCCACATCCTTCATGCGCTTGGCGCTCAGTTGAGCGCGATACTCCTCGAAAACCGGCCAGACCAGATCCCGCTTGCTGCGTGACAGGATGACTTTGCGCCCAACACGGCTGACGCGACGGTAGTCGTCCAACGTCTGGACACCCTGCGCCGCCACGACCTGGTCCCACTCCTCCACATAGAACGCCTCATCCAGACCAGCATCCGGCGCGGCCACCTGCATGGCACGACCCCATGCCTCTGGGTCACGGCTGTAAATGATCTTGTGCTCGTAGTTGCGTTGGCGCAGGAAGCGATGCACCCAGCGATCGAGATTGCAGACCTCTACCTTGGCGACATCCGGATCATCTAGAAACAGGGACTTGAGGTTCTGTTCAACATCGAGCGAAAGGTTTCGAGTAAAGGTCGTGAACAGCACCTTTTGCCCATCGGAGGTGCGGTTCTTGGCAAGCCACTTCGCCCTGTGCAACGCCAGTACCGTCTTGCCGGTACCAGCACCACCAAGAATGCGGACCGGACCACTGCGATCGCCAAGCACCAGCTTACGCTGCACGGGGTGCAAGAAAATGCGCCACTGGGCCAAGGGCGCATTGAGGATGGCGGCCATTTCCGCGTCGCTAGTCACCACCACGAAGCGCGATTGGCTCTCCGCGGAATCCAGTGCCGCAACAAAATCACTGGTATCGAAGTTCCGATCGACGCGGGTCTCCCGCTCGCTCAGGACCTGTGAAACGCTGTCGCCTGCGGCCACCAGGAACAGCCCTTCGTACGCTTCGACAGGAAGTTGTGCCTGGATCGCATCCAGCTCTGTCTCGCTTCCAACTCGACGGACCAGTGGCACTAGTTCCTCAGGCGTTCCCAACTGAACCAAGGCCTCGTCGGACAGCCCAGCGAACAGAGGCTCGCGCTCCGCAAGCTTCTCCACCGCAATGTGTTCAACCCCGGCGGACTCGGTGTTCAGCTCCTCGACCGCCTCCAGACTTACTAGTTGTAGAGCACCCGTGACTGGATTGACCGCCATCTTGCGACGCTCGGCCCAACGGTAAGCATCGTCGTGGTGATCGACATGGAGCAGGATGTACAGGTCGCCCTGCTCGGGCTTGAAGACAATACCCCGCCAATCCTGGTCAATCCGAACGGAGCGGAGGTTGGGATCGCGGGCCGCCTTGATGGTCTCGTAGTTGATCCCGGGCGACATAGGATCCTGTTGAAACTTCAATGCCCATTTGACGATCCTGGCATGCACGGCCGATGGCAGCTTGCCCAGCCTCAACAAGAACTCCTGTGACAACGCGACGCGGGGCGTCATGCTCATCCATCACTCCTTTTCTGTTCCAGTACCAGCAAAGGCCACTCAGGCACACTGGCATCAATCACTGCCCAACCCGCTGCTTCCCATGAGCCGCGCATGTCGGCCTGGTGCGAGGCAAGCACGACCAGCCGCCAGACATCCCACGCCAGCTCCGCCTCCGCGGAGACATCACCCGACGCGGACGCCAACTCGAAGCCCACGTGGTTCGGCGCCGGTGCGCCAGCGCCCCGCAACTGGTCAATGCCTACGTGCAACTCTTCCAGCGCCAACCCTCTTGTGGTTCGCCACGGGTCTGCGTCCTCCGCCTTGTCGGCATCGAACGCACCGTTTGCCTGCACCAGCGTCCCATAGTCGCCGTGCAAGACCCCCGAGGTTTCCAGCAAATACGTATGAGGCAATACCTGAACGCGGTTGTAAAGTGCCAGCCACTCACGCCATGCCTGTTTGAGCTCGTCGGCTGAACCAGCCAGATCCGGAGACAGACGCACTGCCCCATATCCCGTGTCAAAGGTCTTCTGCAGGAAAGCCTTGGGCCAGGCATAGCAAAAGGTCGTAGCGCCGACAGAGTTCCGTGACAGCGCCGGCGCTCTTCCCAAGGGATCGTCCTGGTACCCATCGGGTAGCGCCGATGCAACATCCTGTAATGCCTTAGCCGCTACAGCCTGTTCGGGAGTTCCGGGGGGTACGACGAGACGCGCGGCCAGCATGGCTGCCTGTCGCTTCATGCGCTCAAGTCCCGTGTCCTCAGCCCCGGTAATAGGCGTTGCCAACAAACGCAGCAGAGCCGCCACGGCGTTTTCACTCCGCGCATGTGCAGGCACGCCGAGAGCCAAGGACGCCTGAGCGATCAGTGGGTGTTCCGGTGCCAATCGGGCATGTTCGACCTGCACGTCGATATTTGACTCGACCTCACCGGCAAGCGCCGCCTCGACATCCTCCCAGGTTACCGACCACACCCAGTACCGGCCGCTGGCTACCAGCGCAGAGCGCTTGCGTGCGTCATCGCGCAAGCAATCCTTGTGATAAGCCCAGCCATCGGCAAACACCGTTATCGGCCGACGCGGGGACGCTGACCGAATGGGGGTCAACACGAAATCAGGCCGTGAGGCCACCGCAACCCCGTCCTCCTTTCCCAGATCCACCTGCGGCCGCATCCAGTAGCGCTCACTGCCCACTTCCAGCAGATAGCCGGACTTGCCCTGCACCACCTCCTGCATGACACGAACGGGTGGCAGCACATTGTTGCCCTGCTTGTCCTTGCCCCCCCCCAGGCGACGCAAGCTCTCCACAAAGCGCGACTCGAGCACCGAGTCAAAATTGGGGTTGATGAAAATCTGCGATATGGAGGAAACGCGGGTCAGCTTGTCCAGCGACCCCACCAGTTCACCCAGCACGGTGACCGCGGTTCGCCGCGAGACCTGCGCCATCGCACGTCCCTGCCGGTACTGATAGACGCAGCGATAGCAGCCGTCCCTGTCCGGATCACTCTGACAAGGACAGCTCTGTATCTGCGCGTGGGCTTGTTGCAGTACCTCTCCAAGCGTCTGTGCATCCTCGCTAAGAAGCTGGTGCAGATACCCCGTTCCGCCTGGGACCGAGTCATACAACAGCACGTACTGGCGACGCGGCGCGCCATCCACGCCCGGTTCCTCCTGCGGCGTGATCCGCAAGTGGTCCACCTTGCCGCCAAACCGCTGCTTCAAGCCGAGCTGCAATGCGGCCATGAATGACTGCAGCACAATCTCGTCCAAGCCCGAGCGCGTGTACGGCACCAAGATGCGCAGTGCCTCCGAAGCAAATTCGCGGTACAGGTACAGGCAATCAATGATGTTGGCTGCATCGTCACTGCCGAGGGCCACGCAATCGCGGGCATGGTTCTGTGCAGGTGCATCCTGCCCGCCGGGCCTGCGTCGAGGCAGCTTCTGCACCATGCCGCAATGCCGGCACAGCTTGAATCCCGGACGAACCGAATCGCGATCGGCAACCCGGAAGCTCTCACCATTCCTGCCCATCTCCCCAAAGTTGATGTCGCGGAAACTGGCGCGGCGGATGAACTCGAAACCGAAAGCTACTTCGTCTGACTCCAGCTTCCACGCGATCTCCACATCGCCCGGCTCGAAATCCACCAGCAGCTGGCGCACGAAAAACTTGGGCTCACGATCGTCGGAGCTGTCATCAATACGCGATTTGGCGTCATTGGCGTTGGCCATGGCCTGCTTGAACCGTAGCAACGTGCGCTTCTGCGACACGTTGGCCCACATCGCCTCGCCACAACGCGGGCATGCAGGATGCGCATCCCCCGTTAGCTCAACGTTCTCCATGTGGTGACAGGACGGACAAAGCCTCCACTGCTCAGCCTTAGCCAGTTGCATGTTGATCTGATCGATCTCGACGCGGCGACGGTTAGCATAGAAGCGGCTTTCCGGCGCAAATTCAGACAATGCAGAAGACGCGGGCCGCTCGTACCGCTCAGCCGGCAGGGTCACATAAGCACCATTCCCATCCTCGCCCTCGCCGCGCTTGCGCCAAAGGATGGACTTCAGTTCAACTCCCGCTTCCGGGAACGCGTAATTGGGTATCAGGCCGGCATCGGTCAACGTCCCCAGCAGTTCACGGCCGCCGATCTCGCGCGCCAGTTCCAGTGCCTTGTCCCGCTCCCGGCTCAGCTCGCCGACCTGTTGCTGTGTGGCTTCATCCTGCGGCTGCGCCTTCAGTGCCGTAATACGTTGCTTGTTGTCCGCCGCGCGCCGACGATGGGCGGCACGCTCCTTGGACAGCTCCTCCAGCACCTTGAGCAGGCCCAGTCGGAGTCCATCCACATCCCCATTGCCGAACATGTAATCCCGCAAACTGGCCTCGACGCGCAGGTGCAGGTCCGCCCCCATCAGCACGAGGAATCGCTCGAGCAGCGCCGCCTCATCCTGCTGGATGAACGTCAGCAGGTTGTACGGGAAGCGCCCCAGATCGTTCTTGTCTATGGCATCCAACGCCGCACTGGTCTTGTCGGGAAAGGCCGTATCCGGGATACCGCTTGCCACCCAGGAGTCAATGCAGAATGCCAGCAGCTGGCGCCTCAACACCTCGGCAGCCTGCAGGAAAACACCCGGAGGGTTGACCTGTCCCGCCATCATTTCGTGCGGCTGCTCATAGAAGTACAGGTCGTGCGGGCTGGCGCCGTCGGCCAACGTCACCACCATCGCATTGCCATCGCGACGGCCAGCGCGACCCACACGCTGCAAAAAGCTGGCCTGCGAAGGTGGCACCGAGCACAGCAGCACCGACGACAGGCTGCCGATATCCACGCCCATCTCCAGCGTGGGCGTGGCCGACAGCAAGTTCTCGTACCAAGGTTTCGCGCTCTCGGCGGAGGTCTTGAAGCGAATTTCCAAGGCTTCGCGCGTGTCGCGCTCCAGCAGGCCCGTGTGCTCGGCCGAAATCACACGACGGATATCGCCGTCTCGGAACCGCCGGGCCATCCATTCGCCTGCACCACCCGGCTGCTCCGAATGTGCATAGACTTCCTGCATCGCATCCAGGCAGGGTATCCCCTGCAGCCGGCCTGCCAGATTGGCCGGAACCGACAGCGTGCGCCTGCCTCGTTCAGAACGCAGATGCGTGACGCGGGTATCCAGCACCAGCCGCCCCGCGTTCAGCGCCACCGCCCGGCCTGCCGCGCCGTCGGCGGCGACCAACAGGCCATCGGTCAGCAAGACGTCGATCGCCGCTCCATAGAGGTCTGCCTCGGCGCGCTGCGGCAGCAGATGCGTACGCCCCAGGGTGGCCGCAAGCCAATCTTGGTACCAGGTCCGTCCCCGTGTCTGCATCAGGCGATCCGCATCCCGATGTGTTCCGAGCGTCAGGAACACCGGATGCGGGCCGAACTGCGTCATACCGGGCAACCACAGTTCACGCCCACCACGCGCGCTGAAGGCGAACAGACCGCCTTCACGGAAGTAGTGCTCCATCTCGGGGTGGGTCACCGCGCCGCGTTGCCGCAGCCGGATGACAAAGCCCCATAGCCAATGCAACACCGTCTCGGCCGACAAGTCGCGCAGACCAAACTGTTCGGCCAGCGTGACCGCCAACTGCGCCGCCACCTTGTCCAGGGCGTCGACCGGCGGCGCCAGGGTCGCCATGCCAATGCGGTCCAGCGTGCGGCCGCGGCAGCTGAGATACGTAAACTCGGACACCGCTTGCCATGCCAAGCGCCTGGTGACCCGATCCAGCAAGCCACCGCCTGCAGCCAGATGGCCCGATTCGCGCAGCTGGTCCCATTCATGCTGCCAAGTCATGTTCGGCCCGATGAACTCGGTGACAAACGCTTCGGGTGACATGCGGGCGGGATCACGCCACCACTCGGGCAACGCCATCAGGAAGTCGGACCAACCCATCACCGGTTGAGCCTTGGCCTCCAGCACACGCGCCATGGCCATACGTACGTTGTTGAGATAGGTCCGGCTACCGAAGAATCCGGCGCGGTGCGCCGCGTCCTGCACGGAGTCGGAGAACGCGATCAGCTTCTTGTCGTCGTTGTATGGCGTGGCCCAACTCTGCTCGATCAGCTGCGCGCCCAAGGTCGCGCTGCGTGCACCCACCAACAACAGCCGGTCCCGCGAACCGCAGGCCGGACATCGCTTCTCGTGCCAATTGAACGCAACTCCCTCACGGACTGTCTGCCCCTGCTCCAACATGTCCCAGACCGCGACGAGCTCGTCGTGTCCGCAGGATACGCAAGCGCCGGGGCCATCCTGCAAGCCACCGCATTGGCCGCACAGGTGCACGCCGCGGGCATCGCACTGTGGCGATGACAGCCCAGCACGTGGATACAGTCGGGCCACCTCCGGCGCCGCACGGAACCAGGCGTTGTAGATCGTCTCCAGCTCGCGGTCGAGCCGGGTGGCATTGGCTGGCCTGCGGGCCAGCCAACCCGTGGTGCGGCACTCCGAGCACTGCACCAACGGCAGGTTCAAACGGTGGGTGTCGGCCTTCAGGTCAGCCGCCGAGCGCAACTCCACTTCCGCCCCATTGGGCGTGACACTGGCAACCAAACGACGCAACTCACGCATCCATACCTGCACCCTGAGAGTAACCAGCGGTCGCTTCGGATCGGCCGGATCGCGCGCCCAGGCCAACAATGCAACGAGCGCATCGAGCACCTTGCCGGCATACGGACGTGCCGTTTCTGGCAACGGCCCAGCCATCTGCTCATGCAACTGCGGCCACTCCCCGATACCACCCTTGAGCAGGCGCAGCAGGTTGTGGAAGAGCAAATGCTGTTTCAGCAGATCCCCAAGCGCTGCTCGCCAGCCAAGATCGGCCACGGCTGCGGGCGGGGACTCACTGGGGAAGAACACCGGGAACCACGCAGCGATAGCCGCCTCCGGCGTGACATATGCACTGGCATCAAGGCACTCGGATAAATCCTGACGCCCGTCCAGAACGTGGAGGATGGGCTTGTCTCCCAGGAACTCCGCCACGCTATCGCGACTCTCGGTGACCACCGACTCCGCCGGGAATTCACTCGCGAAGATCTGTCGTGCGTAGTCGCGCAACGGCAGCGTATCGCCATCGCCCAGCGTGGCCGACGTCCCCGCGCAGATCAGGTGGTCTTCGGGCGTTTGCAGCCGCGCACGAAGACGGCGCAGTAGCAACGAAAGATCCGTGCCCTGTGCACCGTCGAAGGTATGCAGCTCGTCCACCACCACATAACGGAGCACTTCCGGTCCGTTGTGTGCCCATAGCTTGCGATCCTTGGGTCGCACCAGCAGGTAGTCGAGCATCTTGTAGTTGGTCAGCAACACGTCCGGCGGCGCCTTGCGCATGGCATCGCGGTCGGTGATGACCGATGTGGGCGTCATCACAGTCTCGCCGCCGGTCTTGCCGCCCCCGCCCACGTACAGGCCAACGCGTAGCCCTGCAAACTCAGGGGTCCCGGCGATGACCTCGGCGAAACGACGGGCCTGGTCCGTAGCCAACGCGTTCATCGGATAGATGACCAGCGCCTTGATGCCGTGCACCTGTCCCGCTTGGCGCGCACGCAAGCAATGGTCCAGCACTGGATACAGGAAGCACTCGGTCTTGCCGCTGCCCGTACCCGTGGCCACAAGAGTATTGGCCGCCCCGCGGTTGGAGGCCAGACGGCGCCATGCGGCCTCTTGGTGAGCGAAGCCAGGAAACTTCAATGTGAACCCTGAGAAGAACCCAGCCCCCTCGACACCAGTTCGAAAAGGAAGCCCGACCTGAAGATACGGCCCTTTATCTACACTGTGCTCGCGCTCCACAAATCGTTGCATCACGCCGTGGAAAAAGCCGTCCGACGCCTCGTAGGCGGAAACCAGGAAGTTCCGGGTACTTTTGCGAATTTCGCTAGCGAGAATGGAGGGGAGCATTGCGATTATCAATTCGACCTATTCAGATGTAAAAACAAATCAAAGACACAAAAAAGAGGCGGAATTCCCTCTCAATTTGAGTGCCCGAGCTACGCCCTCGCAGCCGTCCCTTCGCTATCCACACCATCAGCACCGCTTCGCATCATCATGTCGTAGTGACCAAGATGCTCCATCTTCACGAATATTTCCTTGAAAATTCGCAAGAAATTCTCATGAGAGACGTCGCCAGGGCTGAGATACAAAGGATCATCGACAAAATGTGATCCTGCATTGACCCATGACAAAAGCGACTTACATATCAACTTTTCCGTGCCTGCAAACTTGTTGTGCAACTCATCCAGATCGATGTCGCCAAGGATCTTGAAATAGTTCTCAAGAATTCTGCGCAACGTGTTCTCGATTCCACCATGGGCGGGATCTGCCCTGCGAACTTCATCCCAGAGGTACTCGTATGAAGTCCTTATCGGATTCTCTGGATGAACGTCGACAACGTGCTGTCCACCACGTTTACGCAACACCATAAACGTGCGCTGATTGGGGCTATTGCCCTTCTTCGGCTGCTCAAAAACCACTTCTTTGTGGAAGTAGAGGTTGTGGGTCAGCACGAACACCTGCTTGACACTCCCGACTCCGTGGCGAGCCTCGTCACACAAGCCTCGGATAAGACTACTTACGATGAAGAGTATGTTGCTGTCGAGACTGGACACCGGATCATCAAACACCACGATCCGGTTCTGCGTAACTCCATCTGCCGAAAAGCTCCCGCGAATCAGGTGATAGAAGTAGAGAAAGACGACGAACGTCCGTTCGCCCTCGCTCAGGGTTTCCGTTGCAACCTCGCCATTGGCGCGAAGCAGTTGGTAAAACTTGCCATCTTCCGATGTGGCCACGCTGAAGTTGGTGTAGCCAAAACTTTGCAACGTTGCGTTGATCGCATCCACGGTCGGCTGCACGCTGGTGGCATGCCTCTCGAGCTGACGAACTTCCTCGTCTGCCTGTCGAATTGCTGCCTGTGCCGCCGATACCTGTTGCTCCAGGCTCGCAACGGCCTTTTCCAATCCGGCCTTCTTCGAATCGAAGGCTTTGAGCTCGGAATCAAGCTCATTCAGAACGAAGCGCCAAACCTCCGCTGTCAATGCCTTGCGCTCGCCTGCAAGGTTGTCGACCATCGCATTGTGCTTGTCAGTCGCAACGTTGGCGGCTGCGACTAGGTCGTTGATTGGCTGAAGCAAGTCCGTCAAAGGACGCAAAAATTGATCCACACTGGGCGATCTTTGCTTCTCCTCCAGTACCAGCTTGTTGCCGCGGATCGCCTCGTCGAGGGTCGACTTCAGAGCTTCGAGCTTCTCCACATCCAGGAACGGGCCAGGCGCTGCAACTACCCTCTCGATCGCACCTTGCACGGCGGCGGCGTCAGCGGCGTAAGCCGCTACAAGACCATCAATGGCTTGCTTGTCCTGGTCATAGGTTTCGTCGAAATAGGCCTCAAGGCTTGCGGCGAACGCCAGCGTTGTCGGTTGCTGGCAGAACGGGCACGTCGCGTCGTTCTGCTGGTAGAACTTGCGCCCCTGCCGCACCCAGTCGCTGTTGTTCAGCCGCTCGATCATGGCAGCGATATCGACATCGCCCTTGCCGATCACTTTCTTCGAAAGGATCGGATTACCCTCGTGCGCCACTAGTGCCGTGGAACTGACACTTTCCAGACGTCCGGCCGTTTCAGGCGTATCGCCAAAGATGGTTGCTGCTCTTGCTTCGAGATCGGCATAGGGTTTCAACGCCGCCGTTTTTGTTCCATGCTCCAGAAAAGTCCGCTCCTTGAACTTCTGCGTATCGTTCCGAGCGCCTTTGAACGCATCCTTGAACACATCGTCATACTTGACCTTCATCCGCCAGCAGGCGTCTTTGATCCTAGACTCAAGCGTAGCGAGTTCACCCCGCTTGCCTCCCTGCCCGTCGTCACCCTCCAACGCTTGCCGCAACTTATTCTGCTGCGTCTGTCCCGTGTCACGAGCTGCTTTGGCGGCTTCGATCTTCTGCTGAGTGTCCGACTGCTCTTCGCCCAAGGCGAAGATCCCGGCCATCTGCCGGAAGCTACGCTCAACAAAGTCTCGATTGAGAACCAACGCCTGAAGCGGCACAACATTGCTCCACGTAAGCGAGCATCCAGCGTAGGCATTCGGATCTGCAATGATTCGGCTGATCGTTGTCTTGCCGACACCGTTGGTGCCGAACAGGTAGTTCAACTTCCGAAACTGCAGGTGCGTCGGCTCCGCCGCCGTGAATGGTGGCGTATCGCGAATCGTGATCTGCTCGATCATGCCCTCTCCTCTTCTCCATGCGGCTTGTTGCTCTGTCCCTCGAAGAACTCCCACGCAATGCGGTAGTCCTCCTCGCGGCTGGCGAGGGCGAAGGGGGCGACGTAGCGGCGGACTTTCTGATGCGGGCCGCCGGGCAGGGTGTCGTCCATGACGGTCTGCTCGATGACGGTGCCATCGGGTAGGCCGCGGACGTCCTCCCAGCCGTGGTTGCCGCGCAGGACTTTTCCCTCCGGCAGGGTGATGACGGTGGGTGGTTCCTTCTTTGCCCCCTTGCGGGGGAGGCCAACGCCGACGAGGCCTTTGGAGTTGGTGAAGACGATGCGGCCGTGGATGTCGTACCAGGTGTCGCGCTCGTATTGCTGCATTACCGGGAACTGCACGCGGTAGATCAGCAGCAGTTCGTCGAGGGTGAGGCCGAGCGCCTGGGCGACCAGCACGTCGATCTCGACCAGGGCCATGCGGCGGGCGTAGTCGGTGCGCAGCGCGCAGTCACGGCTCCAGCCGCTGGTGAGGTCGGCGAAGAAGTCCTGCGGCAGCCGCGGGTTATCAGGCTGGCTCCAGCGCTGATCGGTGAAGGCGAGGTCGAAGACTTCCTGCCAGAGGTCGGCGTAGTGGGTGGTGAGGCCGTTGAGAGCAAGAGCACGTGTTCTTAGGTCATGCCGGCCTTCGATAAGCGGCGCTCGCCCCAATTGATTCATATAGAGGTGCGCCATGCCCGCAGCCTTGACGCCGTAATCGCATGGCACAGACGCCATAAATGCGGCAACGTCGATTGCGGCTGCACACGCTTTGAACGTCAGAGATGAGACCGTGTGGATATGAGCTGCCCCAAGCGGGGCCAGAATGGGGCGTGTCGTTCGCTCGCCTGAAATGCTCACGTAGTTGCTGAAAACCAACCGGTAGTAGTCCGTCACGGGTTTCGCCTCCGTCTCGCCCTCCTCCACCCAGCTCACGCGCGGTACGCGGCGGGCATATTCGGCGCGGTCGGCCATCGGCAGATAGTTGCTGCGCGGCAGGTAGTCGTCGGGCAGGGCTTCCAAGTCGAGGTGGTCGTAGGCGCGATGGGTCGTGCTGACGCGCATTGGTGTTTGGTGATGCGGGTTTGCGACATAGAAGTGCGGGCCGGACAGCACCCAGTCGATCGGCGTGGCGGGAAAGCGGTTGTCACCGGGTTCGCGGCGGACGATAGTGCCCGACTTCTGATCAATGGTCTCGTTCCACATCTGGGTGGCGTAGTAATCCGCGCCCAGATCGCCCAGACGGCGCGGGTAGTCGGCCAGCTTGCGCAGCACGCTGTTGAGCGCGCCGGCGTGCAGCGCGGGCAGGCGCGCGCGGCGCGGCGACGTACCGGGTTCGTCGTAGAGCTTGGCGAACACGGCGAGCGCGCCATCGTCCACGTGCACGATGCGGTCGCGATGGCCAGTGGTGTTCCACTGATCGTCGTCGTTCTTCAACCCTAGGACTGGGTCAGCACGGTCATGCAGATAGCAGGCATCTACCGTGCTTGGGGTATAGAGGTTTGCAATCATATCGAAAGCTGGCGCCGCTGCAGCTCCGTAAATATTGATGCTGAATTTATTGCGATTTCCGATCGGAAACAGCTTGAATTCATTCTGAAATTGCAGGTGAGCGCGCAAGCGTGCGTACAGCGCCTCGCGCAGATCACCAGCATTGGGATCGTCATACGGTCCTTCTGGATGCAGCAGGCCGGTGACGCCATGCTGACCGGCTAGCCGCCACGCCACCGGCATAAAGCACTTGTACAAATTGGACTTGCTGCCCTGTAGCAGCGGATAGTTCTGCACCGCATTGAGCATGGTCTGAGTACCTTCGGCCTCCTCCAGTTCGGCCATCCAATCCGCTTGCAGGCCGGGAAAGCGCTCGAATGCTTCGGCGCGCAGCTTGGTCAGCTCGCTGGCGCTGAACTTGCGGATGGCGAACAGCGGGTTGGCTTCGCCCAGCACGCCGGCTTCGTTCCACTCCACCTTCAGCCATGGCGGGTTGCCGAGGATGAGGTCGAAGCCGCCACGACTGCGGAAAATGTCGGCAAAGGCCAGTTCCCAGTGCATGAAGCGGCGCTGGCGGGCGATGGCCTCCACCTCACTGATGTCTGGGAACACGTCGCGCAGCTTGGTGATGCGCAGGCGGCCGAAGCGGTCGTGCAAGGTGGCTTGCGCGGGCGTGGCGGTGAGTTCGAGTTGGGATTCAAAGCCTTGCAGGGTCGCTTGCGGTTTGGGGGCAAATGGCTTCGACGCACCCTCCCCTCCAATCCCTCTTCCGACGGGAGAGGGGAGAAGCAGCTCGGACTGGGGGGCAAGGTCAACGATATTGCCTTCGAGGATGGCGCCCACTTCCATCCACCACTCCTCGCGGCTGGGCAGGCTGGCGCTTTGCTGGATGGGCCAGAACCACAGTGCGCACCAGTAATCCATCACCAGTTTCAGGCGGCGGTAGGGCGTGGCTTCGTCGGCGTCCTCGTTGAACAGGCCTTGCTTGCGGGTGGCTTCCTTGTCGGCACGACTGCTGGACGGTGCGGCGATATCAGGCTGCGGCCACACGCTGAGTGGGTCTTCGGTGGCGGCGCGGTCGCGGGCCAGGATGCGAGCGTGTTCAGCCCAGAGCTCGTCGACCTTGCTGCTGAGTTGCTGCAGACGGCCAATTTCGTGAGTTTCGAGCGGTTTGCAGAACGCCTTGCGCCATTGTTTGAGGCGTTCGAAGTCATCCGGGTAGAGGCTCTTGGCCACCTTGTCGGTGTAGGCGGCCATGCCGGGGTCGGGCAGCAGGAAGTGGTAGACCTCGCTGGGCTTGCGGTCGGGCTGCTGCGGATCGAGCCGACGCGGGGCCTCTTCATGCCATGCCGGTTTGGCGCCCCTGAGCAGGCTGCTGGCGGGATAGACCTCGTTGCGCGCTCCGATAAGGCTGTTGCCGTCGAACAACTGGTAACCGAACCAGGGCACGCGTGCCGGTTGCGGCGGCAGCGGGTTGCCATGCTCGTCTTCAGTCGGCTCGCCGTAGATGGCGTTGAGCCACAGCGAGACTTCGGCCAGCTCCACCGCGATGGGATTGAGATCCACCCCGTAGACGTTGCGGTCGGCGAGGTACATGCGCACTTTCTGCAGCTGGCGCGGGTACTCGTCGTGCGGGATGCGACGCTTGGTTTCGTCCTGTTTCAGCTCCAGGTATTTCTCGGCAAGCTGGTTCACCGCCTCGTTCAGGAACGCGGCGCTGCCCATAGCCGGCTCGACCACGGTGAGTTGCAGGATGTCGTCGGCGGTCTTGCCGACCAGCAATTCCTTCAGCGCGTACTTGACCAGGCACTGGGTGAGCACCTGCGGGGTGTAGTAGCTGGCGCTTTTCTGGCGGTCACGGCCGGCCAGTCGGTAGATGAAGCTGCCCTTGGGATAGCGACGCAGTTGCTTGTGACCATCGTCGTTGATGAAGGTGACGCGCTCTGAATCCTTGTATTCGCCAATGCGACTGGCAGGAACGAACCAAGCGCTGTCCATCATGTCGGTGGTGGTGCCGGTGGCGACTTCTTCCTCGGTGCCCTCCTCCTCGTCGTCATCGCTGGCCGCTTTCGCCTTCTTTGGCGCAGGCTGGACCTCAAACAGGTCTTCCTTGGCAAAGAAGCCACGGTAGGACAGCAGCGCCTCGTAGACAGCGCCAAGCTGGTTGATTGACAACAGCTGGTAGCTGACGCGGCCGCGGCGAGACCGTCCCTTCTTCTTTCTGGTTAACGACATCTGCTCAACAACCTGCTGCCATACCCAGTTGGGAAAGCGCAGACGGTTGAGCAACGCGGTGGCAGCAGGGTCGAACAAGCGGCTGTCCAGCGGCGCCAGCGCAAAGGCCTCCCGCACGGTGGCGGCGTGCCCGCGCAAGGATTGACTGACCGCATCGCCGTTGCCGGCGTGGATCAGGCCGAACAGGCGCTTGAGGGTGGCGTCGAAGTAGAAGCCGTTGCGAGCGGCTTCAGTGTTCAGCGGCACTCGCATAGAGTCCAGATCACGCAGGGACTCCAGGCTGTAGCCCTTGAGGTAGGTCTCGCTGCGCTGGATGGGCACATAGCCCAGCTCGGGGCGCGCCTCGATGTAAAACACGAACAGCAGGCGGTACATTAGCCGCAGGCATTCCAGGCTGAGCTGTTCGGCGTCGAGCTCACCACGGCCGGAGAACACGGACTTCTTCTGCTCCTCAGCCAGTTCACGCAGTTGGCGGGCGGCCTCGTTGCCGAGCAGCTCGATGGCTTCGCGCAAGGCGTACTTCAGGTCCTCGCTGACACCGAAGGCGTGCTTGTGGGCGTTCTCGTCCAGGCCGTCGAGCAGCACGATGCCGTCGTCGGGGGCCAGGCTCTCGCGGTGCAGCAGCGCGGCGGCAGCCTCCAGCGTGGGGCCGTCCTTGCGGTCCAGCATCTCGCCCCAGTTGAAGCGCAGGGCCCGGTTGTTGGGCCACTTGTAGCGGTCCACCAGCAGCCACTCGTCCAACCCCACCAGCAGCACGAAGCGCGGCGCGTGGTCGGCACCGAATACCGCTTCGGAGAGCCAATCGGCCCAGGTAGCACCCTTGGCATCCTTCGGCGGCTCGCCGGGGTAGACGGACAGGTCGATGGGCTGGTCGAGGATGTCCTCGTCGGCGTGACCATGCACGGCGACGGGGATGACCAGCAACTGCGGGGCACGGTCGACCGGGCCAAGGCATTGCCAGACGCGGATCGGGTGGCCGTCCACCAGAGTCAGCACGGATGGGTCAATGGCGTAGCCGAAGGCCTGCAGCAGCGGTTGCTGCAGCTGGGCGAACTCCTGCGCAAAGGTGTCGGTGTCGCGCGCCTGCCGCAGCTTCTCGCGACGTTGGAACCAGCGCCCGCCTGCACCTGCCAGGACGCGTTGCGGGCTGCGCCAGGACTCGCCCGCTTCCTTGGCGGTGTCTTCACGGGACTGCCAGGCATTCAGCCGGTCGCGGATGTCGCCCTTGAACACTTCGGCCAGGTAGTGGTGGCCGTAGAACTCGTTTTCATTGGTGATGCCAGCGAAGACTTGGGCAGCGTTGTCGGTAGCCATGATTCGTTTCTGCTCTCTCAGCGACACACGGCCGCAAGCACCTGGATGTACGGGTGCGGCTCGGTCTGCAGGCTGTCGCGGACCCAGGTTTCGTATTCGTCAAATACCCGTCGGATCTGGCCGACGCGGCGATCGCGCTTGCCTTGGCGAAGGTTTTCCAGCCCGCCCTGTTTTTCCAGGCGCAGTTCCAGTTGTTCGATCTGATGGCCCTGCATGCGCTTGAGGTTCGCCAGGGTGTTCTGCAGGCGCACGGCCATGTCGGCGGCGAAGGTCTGCTGGCTCTGCTCCATGTGCGCCCGCATGCTTTGCACAGCGACACGCAGATCAGCTTGTAACGATTCAAGTTCCGCTGGCTTGCCCGGGTTGGGCAGCGCGCCCGCCTTGAGCCCTGCCCGCTCGCGGAAGATGTCGAAAGGTTCCAGCACTGGCAGCTGACCATGGCGCAAAACGGCCACCTGCCAGTCCACCAGCAACGACTGCCCCTTGCGGTTGGGGACCAGTCCCATCATCACGATGGCGCGCTCATCACCAGCCAGATGCGGCGAACGCAGCACCGGCGCGGTATGCCGGCCGAAATGCGTGAGCACGCGGTCGCGCAACCACTCGCTGATTGGGTGCTGCGGCCACAGGTAGTGGATTCCGGGCCAGCTTTCCTCCTCGCGGCGGGCCTGGCGGGCCTTTTCGATGGCCTCAGCCACCCGTTGTGGCTGGCCGGACAGCACGTACCGATCATCGGCATCGCGGGCTTCCCGCGGGATCTGGCGCAGGCGCTGCTGCAAGTCCAACGGTGCGGTCAGCGTGAGCGTGCGCGATGCGTCATCGTGCGACCACTGGGCAATCGGGCGTGCGCGGCCCAGCTCTTCGAGTGCGGTCTTGGCGAAGGCAAAGTCGTCGGCGAACAGGGAGGGCGTCGACGCGATCCGATCCAGCGCGCTGGCCTGCGCTGGGGACGCGGGTGCCGCACCATTGAAGAACTGGAGCAGCCAGTCTCCCTCCCCTTCGGTGGCCTGCGTGGCCTCTTGCTCCAGCTCCTGCGCCACTTGGTCAGCAGACTGACCTTCGGCCATACGACGGGCGACGTCCTGCGCTTCCAGATCAGGATCGTGCAGATTGAGGAAGGCACTGGGGTCACCCAGGTCCCGATTGGCGCGCTCGTCCTTCTGCTGCAGGACTTCGAGAATGCGCAGGTCGCCGCGGATCCTCTCCACTTCGGTTTCGGTCAGCAGATAGGTGATACGGGGCTGCTGGTGCTGGCCGTAGCGGTCGATGCGGCCGTTGCGCTGCTGGAACACCATCAGCGACCACGGCAGGTCGAAGTGGACCAAGCGATGGCAAAAGTAGTGCAGGTTCAAGCCTTCGGAAGCGACGTCCGAGCACAGCAGGACGCGGATCGGGTCTTCGCTGCGACCGAAGCGCTCAACCAAGGCCTGCTGGTCGGTGTCGCTCAGACCACCGTGCAGGATGTCAATCTGGTCGAGCTTAAGTTTCAAGTCGGCGTGCAAACGTTCCCGCAGCCAGTGGATGGTCTCCACACGCTCGGAGAACACTACGAGGCGATCATTGGCCTCCTTCGACGACCAGCCGTACGCGGGGTCGCCCAGGAGGCGCAGGAAACGCTGGTACTTGGCGAACTGCCCCTCGGTAACCCCTTCCAATGCGTGGGCAAAGGACTGGAGTGCCGCGACCTCGTCGTGCTCGTCGCCAGTGGCAGCTCCCTTGCGTTGCAAAGCGGCAATACGGTTCCGCGCGGACTGCAGAGCAGCTGCGGGACTCGAGAACAGGCCCTTCTGCATGCTCACACGCTGCAGCTCGTGCTGGCGTCCGGCCTAGCGCTTGCCGCCTTGGGTGAAGGGAATATCCAGCAAAGCGTGGAAGGCAGTTTCTTCGGCTGGAGTGGCCTGCGCTCGCACGACTTCGGTCACGCGGTCGCGAAAGTCACCTTCGACTTGGACGCGGATGTCCTTCTTGAAGCGCCGGATCACCAGCCCCTTGTCGCGGAAATCATCAGGTGTGTAGTCGTCCGGATCGCTGATGGCGGTGGGGTCGAGCAGACTCATCAGCGAGGCGAACGAGCGCGCCGAACCATCATGCGGTGTGGCCGAGAGCAGGATCAGGGTGTCCGAACGGGTTGAGAGCAGGCGCGCCAGACGGGCGCGCCGAGACAGGCCGCCCTCGTTGGCGCGAGCCGCCACGTTGTGGCACTCATCGATGATGATGATGTCCCACCAGGCGTTCTCGAGGTAATTGCGGTACTCGAGGTTGTTCTTGAGCGTGTCGATCGAGATGATCGTGCGGTCGTAGTGGTTGAACGGGTTGTGATTGGCGGGGATGCGGTTACGGACCGACGCCAGACCCGCGGAGTCCAGGCGCACCAACGGAATGGAAAAGCGGCTCCAGAACTCCTTCTGGAACTGCGTGAGCATGCTCTTGAGGGTGATGACCAGAATGCGGCTACCTCGCCCGCGCTGGATCAGCTCGGTGGCGAGGATGCCTGCCTCCAGCGTCTTGCCCAAGCCGGTGGCATCGGCGATGAGGATACGCTGACGTGGCTGCTGCAGCGCCTGCAGCGCCGGATCCAGTTGGTAGGGCACCAGGTTCATCACTGCCCGGTCGCCAAGGCGGATGCGGTCATCATTGGGCAGGTTCCGGCGCAGCACGCCCTCGATGTAGAGCATCGAGGCGTTGAAGTGGCTGGAGTCGTCCTGCACCAGCCGCGTCCGCGCGGGATGCAGGAGCTCGACCCGCTCTTCCAGCTTGGTCAGGAAATGGGCAGTTCTACCCCGCACCAGGTCGGACACGCCGTCGCAGACCAGCAACTCACCGCCATCGCTGGACGGGTCCACGCGGCGGACAAGCCACTCTTCATCCCTGATCAAGACCCGGGCACCGGGTGCTGCAATACCTTCCAACATCATTCCCCTATTCCCGTTACGCAGGACATCACACAACTGACGCAGCGACGCCAGAAAAATCGCCTCGGTGAATAATGCCCTACCCAAGACTCTAATGGCGAAACCAGCAAACAAAATGAGCTTTTCGCCATTTTAGACATCCACTCGAAACAGCATTCAACACGGCGTGGGCACAGGATAGGCGCAGGATCAGGGGAGCCCCCAGTCATCCCTCCAGGGTAAATGCCAGTCTCGACGCACGATCACTCATGGACTCGGTCAGGGGGCCGTGCGCGTAGTCCCTTGTCCACCCTGGATCAATGGGAATTGCCACCTTCGTGTAGCTGAAAACTGCTCCCGAGAAGGCAAGCGAGAGATCCCCTACCGTTGGGTAGTGCCGCACTGACCCACCCAAGGAACGGTCAAATGTCGATCAACATTAATGAAATTGCAAAGCGCTATCAGGCCACCATTCCTGAGATCAACTTCGCAACCAGCGCTGCGCGATCGATGATGGACGAGCAGGAGCGCTGGCGTAATCAGATGTTGGGACCGATGAGCACCATGCAATCCATCGTTGAGGAACAGGAGCACTGGCGTGAGCAGGTGCTCGGACCGATGAGTACGGTGCAGTCCATGGTTGAGGAGCAGGAGCGCTGGCGCAAGCAGATGCTCGGTCAGTTGAGCGCCGTCGAGTCGATCCTGGAAGAGCAGCGCAAGTACGATCAGCTCCAACGGGACATGCTTCAGAACCTGTTTCCTTCACATGCCAAGAGCGAAGTCGATGGCGCACTTAAGTGGCGCAGCGAGATTGACCGAATCCTCGACGCATTGAAGCCATCGCTGTCGGTCATGGACGCAATTCATGCCGATCATGGTTTGACAAAAAAAAATTGCGCTTCTGTCTGAACCGTGGCCTGGAGTCATTGAGCAACTCAGGCTCGA
This sequence comes from Stenotrophomonas sp. STEN031, assembly GCF_056759975.1. NCBI lineage: Bacteria > Pseudomonadati > Pseudomonadota > Gammaproteobacteria > Lysobacterales > Lysobacteraceae > Stenotrophomonas > Stenotrophomonas sp. STEN031. The sequence goes on along the minus strand of NZ_JBRREA010000003.1, from coordinate 108,574 downwards.
ACAGGTGCAGGTTGCCACGCATTGGGCTTCTCAGATCGGATCGGCAGCCGAGTATGTAAGGAAGCTTCTGGATTCCTTGCCGATGGAAGATCCCAACGATGAAACGTTGGATCTGACCTCCCTCAGCACGCACCTCAACCAGGTTCATGGGGCGATTTCCCATCTTCCATTGAAGGGAGATGGCTCCGAGGCCGTGTATGCGAAAGGCATGTCGGTGCATCAGTGGGTCATGTGTTACATGGCCATTATCGCCACCTTGGCTGCCCTGGTGAGGGTGTATCAAGCCCGGCTCCAAATGCGTTTCGCCCGCGAACAGGCCCTCGGGGACCAAACTTACCGGGCCCAATCCGACGCTGATTTGGCTGCGTTCCAGGAGCGTCTATTCAAGGCCCTGGATGACGTGGCTGCGCATGCGCCCGTTCAAGAGGATCTTTACGTGGTTGGGCTTCGTCCGGCTCGTGTCAGGTCGGCGATCACGGGAGGAGCCCTTCTGGATACTGCCCATCCGAACCAGATCGTAACGGCTACTGGCAAGGAAGGTCGTTGGCTCAAAGTCCGGTACAGAAACCACCTAGAGGATCGAGAGGTGGAAGGGTGGGTGCGACGTCCCCCCGCTTTCAGTAGCGGGGCCCTTTAGAGTCCAGATTTAATCGTAGCGGCTTTGGCCGCCAACTGTTGGGCATAGGCGGCCGGTGTCAGGCCGCCTAAGATCTTCTTCGGTCGTTCCTCGTTGTATTCCCGCCGCCAGGTTTCGATCTCGGTACGTGCGTGCAGCAGTGTGGGAAACCAGTGCTCGTTGAGGCATTCGTCGCGTAGGCGGCCATTGAAACTCTCGATATAGGCGTTCTGATTTGGCTTTCCTGGCTGGATCAAACGCAACTGCACGCCTCACTCGTAGGCCCATGCCACCATCGCCTTGCCGCAGAACTCCTTGCCGTTGTCGGTCCGGATCACCTGCGGCAGACCTCGGGTCAGTGCCAGCCGGGCCAGCACCCGTGCCACGCCGTAGCCGGAGATCGCCCGCTCCACCTCAATCGCTACCGCTTCGTGCGTGGCATCGTCGACGATCGTCAGCGCCTTGATTACACGACCCTCGGCTGTGCGATCGAACACGAAGTCCATTGACCAGACCTGATTGGCTGCCTCCGGCCGCAGCAACGGTTGACGCTCGCCCAGCAGCACTTTCTTACGCTTGCGCCGACGCACCTGCAACTTGGCCTCCTGATACAAGCGTTCCACCCGCTTGTAATTCACCGACCACTGCTCCTGCCGCAACTTCAGGTAGATCATCCCCACGCCGTAGCGTTTGTGTCGCTGTGCCAGCTCCAGGATCCGCTCGCGAAGTTCGACATTGCGATCGGGGCGCGGGACATAGCGCAGTGCGCTGGCGCTCATTCGTACCACGGCCAGTGCCCGCCTCTCTGTGAGCCCGCGCTCCATTAAATGCCGCACCAGCGTCCTGCGCGCCGGTGCGCTCACCACTTTTTTCGTAGGGCGTCCTTGATGACGTCGTTCTCCAGCAACTGCTCGGACAGCAGCTTCTTCAGCCGGGCATTCTCCGCCTCCAGCTCCTTGAGTCGCTTGGCCTCCGGCACACTCATGCCGCCGAACTTGCTGCGCCACAGGTAGTAGGACGCCTCACTAAACCCGTGTCGGCGGCACAGCTCTTTCACCGCCATGCCGGCCTCTGCCTCACGCAGGAAGCCAATGATCTGCTCTTCGGAAAAGCGCTTCTTCATGTCCAATCTCCGTCTCGTTGGGGATTGAACTCCAAATCGCCGCGCTACTCAAAATCGGGGGAACGTCGGCTTTGCTAGCGTTAAATTTTGTGACTCCATTCACTTTTTCAAGGGGGTAGCGATCAGAAGCCTGCCACTCTCGTTAGAGACAAATTATTCCTTATATTTCATACGCATACCGACCCTCTGTAATCGACAAAGCGCCGGCGCAGCGGTCATCACTTGCGTCGAGGGGACCAGGTGCTGGATCAGCGGGAGTACCCCCTCCCGTAGCATCGCCTGGCGAACCGCAGGCCAAGACCGTCGTCGAAACAGTATCGAGTCGAGCGGTCATGACACGGTACGGCACAGGCCAACGGAAGTTGGAACCACCTTGGCTGCCAGCAGCGCGATGACCTCACGAAATACGGACTGATCTGACTAAGAAGCAGGTATCTAGCCGTTGGCCGGGTGTGTTGCCATTCCGGCTGTGAATCCGAGCGCTCCTTCCATAACTTCAGCCGGGAGAGTTCAAGCGTTCGCGAGCCAAGCGGACGAACTGTTCATAAAGCGGAACAAACGAGCGAGCACCCTCGTTGAGAACTCGAGCACTTTCGCGCACATGATCCGGCCGAGGGCCACCGCGCTCTCGCCACGGATAAACCGTTCGCCAACCGTCGTTGGCATCGTGAGGCACGGTTTCCTTGGCGAAATCGAACGCCAAGGCCTGAGCGGCAGCGAACAAAAGAGGACGCGCCTCTTCCAAGGAGGCATCTACAAACTCATAGTTCGGATCGTCCCAGACTTCGACAAACCGATTCAAAGGCTGCAAACATTCGGCCCTGTAGTCAGCTCCGAAGTCCGCTTCACGAAGGAGCCTGATCGTCGGATCGAATGGCAGGTCCTTCTGAAATTTCTCGAAAAGAACCACGTCATGCGCCGCTACCGCGGGAACCACAGAACCGGCCTTAGCCTCGTTCCGTTTCGCTTGAGACTCGACCCTCAAGTAGGCAATGAGAGTTGTCAGTGCAGGCAGGAAGGCCGTAACCGACGAGAACGAGAGCGATCGGCCATCGATCAGTTCGATAGCGCACCAAATGGCGGGCACCGATGCCGCCAAGATCGTAATGATTAGTAGCAGGGTGCGCATCGGTCTTCTCCTTCGTGAGACCAATTATCGCCATGTCCAGTGCTCAAATGCCACAGCACCCCAATCTGATAGAAGATTCAGGGAGCCCCGACGCAAGCGACATCATAGTGCAGCCTGCAATACCTGCCTGTGCCCGAGATTTATAGTAACGCCAAACGATGTTCGGGCCCCTGATCTTTTCCACTACCGTCTATCAAGTATTGACGAAGCCGAAACCCACACCAACTCATTTTCATAACGAAGCCCAAGAAACGCTTCTTATGAGCCGCCTACCTACTTCGCTTGTAAGGTTCCAATTGAAGACAGTACATTAGGCTCTGAGGTAATTCCGCCTATCAAGGAGAGAGAGTGTGGAGATGTTTCAAGTAGATAGGACTCAACACCCCATAGGCCAAGGAGGATTTCACTCCATGGCACTGCATTCTAGTGAAGGCCGCTCGCTCAGCATGGTAGTCGATTGTGGCGGCTCCACAGCAAAGCATCGCAAGCTGCTGGCTGAGGCATTTGCGGCACGCGCGCGCAGTCATGACTTCTTGGCTATCAGCCATCTGGATAGTGACCATATCAACGGGCTGGAGGATCTGAAGAACGCCGGGGTGAGCTTCCGCACAGTCTTTCTTCCCCACGTCGACGTAAGCAACTATCTACAATGGATGACATTAAAGCTTAGTGCGAGAGTTCGTGCCGGAAGCCTCCTTGCCGATTTTGCCAAGGTTGTCACTCTTCTTTATGGGGGGAGTTTCGGTCAAGTCGTTATCGTTGGCAGCCCTGATGATGACGACGAAGGCCCTGAACTCAATCGCCCATTCGATGCGAATATGGATGGCCCTGGTGTTCTGAGCAACGAAGCGCATCAGGCGATCGAAAGGGCAAAAGCCAGCGGTTCGCGGCTCTCGTGTTCAACTTCGTTGACTTGTGATCTGGATTGGCTCATACGCTTCTATTCGCGCGAATGGACGGTTCCAAAAGAAGTTTCTTATATCTGGAATTTACAGCTACTCCAAGATCTGCGAGATGTGACTAATAAAGCCGGCGCAAATCTAAACTCCGCAGAGTGGGCTGACTTCTCGCTCGCACTGAATACGGAATTGAAACGGCGAGCTGATCCATCGCTCTCTGCTGAACTCATTTCTCTGGTTCCTCCTACAGATCGCCGCGCCTCAGCGCTGGCAAAGCTAAGCAATTCTGTGGCGACCACCAATGTGAGTTGCAAGAAGCTGCTTACCAAATTGTACGGCATATTCACCTCACTTCATGATTACAACGACGCATCTCTGTGCGTGTATTCCGGTCCCGCGGAACGTGGTATCGGCGCGCCACGGCAGTGCTTCGAGCGTAGAGTTCACTCTGGCGTATTGGCCAAAGGCGTTCCGCCACGTGTGACAACGCGGGCAGTCGGATGGATCCACACCGGTGACGCAAACCTCTCGGACAAGGCACGACTAGATGACTTTCTTGACCACTACCTTGCCGAGACGCCCCTTACCTCGACACTGGTTCTTCCGCACCATGGCTCTCGCCGAAGCTTCGATAAACATCTGAATCGCCTGCGGGAGCTCGCAGCCGGCCTTGCCAGCCCAACAGTTTTTCTGGCGCCAGCTGAGCCTCATGGGAAGTTTCACCATCCGGACGGAGACGTCCTCCACGCTTGCCACCATCTTGGTGATCTAGCAATCGTGGACAAGCATGCAATCTCGTGCTACTCGGAGTCACTTATTACGGAATGGTATTGGCACCACCACTGGCACCTGGCGCTATAAATTGCTGTGGACTTGCGAGCTGCCACTACGCAGGCCTCCATGCATTCGTTCTCCACTAGTTCTAAAAGTTCGACCCTTCAATGGAGAACTCGGGTGCTCTTGGCCGACGTCTGAATCGCTCAGGATTTTGCAGACACCTCGCAGCCATAAACCATGGTTTACGCGGAGGTGGTTGTGAGCACGAAACGTTACACGGATGAGTCCAAGATCGAGGCGGTTCGGCAAATTGTCGAATATGGCCCACCAAGATCTGAGTACAGATCACTGGCATGAGAGCACTAATCAAAAAGCGTTTTGTATATCGCTCGGGCAAAATATCGCACTTCGGCAACGCAGCGAGATACGCTTCAAGAGAATCAATAGGCTGCGAGTTATGAATCGCCATATCGATCATCTCAAGTCCGTGAAATGAGCCTGTGTTCCAGACCTTGTCGCCTTCTACGCTAGTGAGCTTCCAGCCCAACTTCGCCTCCATTGCCGATTGCGTTGCCGCAGACCCAAACCGATTCTGTTCTGATGGAGCGGTCACTACGAAGCCCCGGCTATCCGACTTGGCCAAATAACTATGCCCCTGCTACCAGTCTTGAGCAAGCGGCGAGTCCTGGACGGCAGGTTCAAACCGGCTTGGGTTACTGCTGCTTCGGCAATGTCCGCTTCCAGCCGAGGCTGTGTGAAAACCCCGCCTCCGCTGGCATGATCTGAGCACCGGTCGATGGGTGCTCTGCATGAAGCGATTCGTGGATGGCGTTGATCGTTCCCAAGGACTTCTTCTCCCTGATCGGCTTGAAGACTACGTCCACGAAGACAACCCCGTTCGGGTGGTCGATGCCTTCGTCGAAGCACTCGACCTGAGTGCACTTGGCTTTGATGCCGCCAATCGCGCGGCCGGCGGTCGGCCCGCGTATCACCCCGCTGCGCTGCTCAAGATCTACATCTACGGTTACCTCAACCGCATCTAGTCGAGCCGTCGCCTGGAGCGGGAAGCGCAACGGAACCTAGAGCTGATCTGGCTGACCGGTCGACTGGCGCCGGACTTCAAGACCATTGCCGACTTCCGCAAGGACAACGGCAGCGCGATCACGGCCGTGTGCAGTCGGTTCGTCGCGCTGTGCCGGAACATGAAGGTCTTCTCGCACGCGATCGTGGCCATTGACGGCAGCAAGCTCAAGGCCGTGAACAGTCGGGATCGCAACTTCACCGTCGGCAAGATCAAGGGGCGCCGGAAGCAACTGGAGGACAGCGTTGCCCGCTATCTAGCCGAACTGGACCGTGCAGATCGCGACCCGGCCTTGCTGCCGGAGGGCCGCGTGCCGCACCTGAAGGACAAGCTGGCCAAGCTGCATGCTCAGATGGAGAAGTTGGACAGCATCGAGAAAGAGCTTGAGGCCTCTCCAGACCGCCAGATCTCGATGACGGATCCGGACGCGAGGTCAATGACCTCAAGCGGGCGCGCAACCGGCACCGTGGGCTACAACGTGCAAGCGGCCGTCGACGCCAAGCACCACCTGATCGTTGCATACGACGTGACGAATGACGGTCACGACCGTTCTCAGCTCTCACGCATGGCGATCAAAGCCAAGGATGCCCTTGGCGCCGAACACATGACGGCGCTTGCGGATCGCGGTTACTTCAGCGCCCCGGAGATCCTGGCGTGCGAGGAGGCAGGCGTCATCCCGCTGGCACCCAAGCCGCTTACATCCAACGCCAAGGCCGAAGGTCGGTTCGACAAACGCGACTTCGTCTACGACGCAGCCGCCGATGAGTACGAATGCCCGGCGGGCGAACGGGCGATCCACCGCTTCACAACAGAGGAGAAGGGGCTGATCTTGCATAAGTACTGGTCATCCGCCTGCCCCCGTTGCCCGATCCGGAAGAAGTGCACGACTGCCAGCTACAGGCGTATCGGACGATGGGAGCACGAGCATGTGCTCGAGCGAATGCAGATGCTGCTGGATGCCAGGCCAGAAGCTGCCGTGGCACGAAGGCAGACGGTGGAGCATGTCTTCGGTACGCTCAAATCGTGGCTTGGCACGACGCCATTGCTGACCAAGACGCTACCGAAGGTCAAAACGGAGATCAGTTTGGCTGTTCTGGCCTACAACATGAAGCGGATGATCAAGATCATGGGCACCGAGGGCATGGTGCGGGCCATCGCAGCCTGAGCATCACGTTCTTTTGCTGCAGTGCTGGTTGCTCAAACTGGCTGCATCGTCGTCGGCAGTACCGCGCCCGGGAGTTTTTACACAGCCTCGGCCAGAAGCAGACATCTTCGCTACTTCCGTTAAACACCCCTAGTTTCCTAGTGCACCGATGGGTTGAATCCATTATTTCAAGTCTCACAAAGAGTGCAATCGATTTCTCGATGAAGTTATGGCAGCAGATTCACAGGAACCTTCGGTGACTAACACCGCTCAGACCAAATCGCAGGAGACGACGGTCAAAACATGCCACGCTCTCTGTGCGCTTCCGAATGCGTCGGCTAAGCGGCCGATCCAAGCATGGTTCTGGTTCTGAGCCAACGGACCACGACCCGCCCAATGTGCATTGCAAGTACAGCGAGCGCATAGAATAAGGTCGTTGCCTCCCTCCCGAGCTAGTTACCTCGGTGAACCTTGAGCGCGCCTTGCAACCAACTGTTCAAACCGCTCCAGCGTCGGCTCCAAGCATCGCCTCAATCCTTGCACCTGCTCAATCAGATGGCTCTGCGTGTACATTACTGTCTGCGCTGCCTCCACCAGTCGAGCCATGCGGCCCAGTGGGTCAGCGATCTTGCACACACTGCGACCAAAAGCCTCCAAGTCCGCTCTAGCAGCCATGAAGCCCTTCTGTCCATTCAAGGACAACGCCAAGGTATCCTCGGGGATGTAACACGTAGTGCAGACGATATCGTAGGCGGGACACATACGCACATCACCGGCGACCGGGTGGGTATAGATGACCCCAAAATTCTTCAAGTGGGCATCACCATTGCCGACCATGCACGACAGCGCCAATTGATCGAACAACTGATCTAAGGCCGCTTGGCGGTGGGCAGGCGAGCAGTGGGCGCTCAGCACTTGAGCAATCGCTTCGTAGCTCAGGCTGTACTTCCTCTCCACCCCCAGTCCAGCAAGGACGCCGATGTCCTCAAATCCGAACGGAACACCATCAGGCATGCGGTCGAACCTGCGCACCACAAAGCGCTTGCCGTCGTCGGAAAGGTAGAACTCCGGCACCGGAATTCCTGCCTCCTTTGCGATGGACATGCACACGAACTCGTTAATGGCCAAGCCTGGATACCCAACGCTCTCTATTTTGACGATGAGCTCCCGCGGAGGTAGCAACGCTTCATCTGACGCAGGCCTCACCCACTCTGGAACCAGCAGTTTGGGCTGCACGCCTGAAACACCTGAGCGCAGCAAGTAGTTCTCGGCCAGCGTCTGAAACAGGTCCTCGGCACCCTGATCGGCGAGCAATCCTGCTAACTCCACCCCTACCGCACTACAGGCATCAAACTCGCCACGGGATAGAACAACCCTGCCGATACTGGCGTTACCACCCGTCATGGCCAACAGGACCATCGGATCCAACGTCGTGGCTTTGGCCAATCGATTACCGATTTGCTCCAAGAGATAGCCCTCGGGCAAATTCATCTGGAAGAAAGGCGGGAGCACGTCAGCGGGATATGGATCCAGACGCACCGGCATCCTCAGCGATACACCTGCGCTGGAGGTCGTACCCTCGCCGTAGGTGAAGGCGTAGAATCCGAATTTGTCGAGCTGTCCTGCAGTGCCTTGTGGTGTTGTGGCAGCAAGGCTGATGCGATGGGACATCACCGCCGCCCCGTCGACTTGTCGCTGCCGGCAGAATTAGTGTCGCGAGCATGCCGATCAAACCTGATTGCCCCACATACCTGTTGAGCGCTATCCGCTCCGACACCGAATAGTGTCTGGATTTTGGCCATAGCCGGCATTGCGCCCGACACCACGCTCGGTTCGCCTCTCATGAGTTCCAAAACCGATATCACTGTGCCCATGACCACACCAGACCCGACCTTCTCCAAGTCAATGATCGCTCTTTTTTGCTCATGCAAACATCGATGGCAAGATCGAGCTGAAACGAGCCGCGTGCAATGCGCATGTTCCATACCTGTGCGCCAATTCGATGCAGAATAACGCTATCCATATGCGGCATTCTCTGGCCGATCGTTGAATGAACAGCATGATCAATTTGCTGAGCAACACGATACTGCACAGAGCACACCAACGCGTGAATTAACGCGCCGCCGGCGCCTTGTCCGTACGCAGCCAGCAGAAACCACCTTATTAGGCCTTACACTGCCACATTGCATCAGGTATGTAATTGAGATTTTGGTGCCTGAGCGTAAGGCCAAAGCCGCTATCTTGTAGATGATCATCGTGTAGCGGAATCTCGATGAGACCAATCATGAGGCGCCACGTATGCCCGGCCCAGCTTCGTCAGTTACATACCTCTTCCTGGACACAGAGTGGGCAGATGCGAACGGGCTTGAGCTGGTTAGCATCGCGCTAGTCAGCGAGGATGGGGCGAGTACCTTCTACGCCGAGCGCGATCCGCTGCCACTGGCTCCAACGGACTTCGTGAAGACAACGGTTTATCCACTGCTACAGCGGGGCCGTCACGCTTTGCCTGACCAAAACCTTGCTGAAGCACTCGTCGCCTTCCTGAGGGGGCAGCGCTTGCCCCATATCATCGCTGATTATCCAAACGATCTTCGCCTGTTTCGGCAAGTCATGTCATGGAGCTGCAATTGGGTGGCGTGGGGGCTGGAGAACGCACCGCACTTCCCGTGCACGTTGATGGACAGGGACCCCATTACCACCTCCCACTTGGAGAGATGGTTCTCGAAGCACCCAGACCTGCTGGCCCGTCAGCATCACGCGCTGGTTGACGCAAGCGCCCTTCGCGCGGCGTGGATGGTCGCGACCGGCCGCCTAGATCCCGACTTCAATGATCCAGCGTAGGCCTACAAGAGTTGACGAACCTGATTTAGGGACGGCAGATCACCCGTAGCCTGGCCTTGGAAGTGCTCGTCAATCGGAACGTATTTGTTCCTGCCTGACCTCCGCTTCCGGAACATTTTTGTTCTGGACCCTCCGCGAGAACGAGATGCCACAGTAGTTGGCACCCGATTCGCACGCCTGTACCAAACCAAACGAATGCTGAGTTGACAGACCCGCTGTCAGTCAGGACCTGGCGCGATGCACTACCCGCGGCCACCAGCAGAAACCCCTGCACTAGGTGGATCACAATCAGCTGGGGCTCGTCGCGGGACTCAGTTTGCAAATTAGCCGCAATTATACGAATCCATATAATTTACCAATGCCGACACAACACGCTCTAGTCGTGACCGTGTGCAACTTGGCAGCAGTGAAGAGCTGCCCGGTAGTGTTCGGGGATTTCATGCGTGCTAACGGGGGTTGCCTGACCGTGTAACGGCCAGCGCAGCGACGACAGACGTGCGACGTTCAAGCAGGCCTCCCACCCCGGAATCGAGCCACTGCCTCTTCCATCTCTCTTTCAGTTGATTCGCAGGCAAGCTGCAAAATTCAATCGGGTAACGAGCACCGTAGAAGACCGTGCGGATCATGCCCTATCTGAGGAGCACTAGATCGATCTGCGCGATTCTCAAGAAAAGGCACTCAGATGCATCGGCATCGGTGATGAACCCTAGCATCTGAGAACACCTATTTCTCGGGGACAAAGCCAATGAAATCAATGCTCCTTGAGAAAAATGCTCCCCGGGGAGCATTTCTCACAACATTGTCGCGTCCCGAAACTTGCATCCACGTTTCGATCGGGTAGTTTCCGGAAATGCCGGAATTTCCGATCTCATATCTGATCTCTCGCTCATCGTCCGCAGAGCAACTTGCGACGGAGATCCTGTCTCGGACTGGACCCTACATCCGTATCGCGGACATCTGGAAGCTGTTGGGCTACTGCAGTCCAGATGCTGCGCGAAAGGCCGCTGCACGTCAGAGGCTAGGCATCGAAGCGGTCAGTCTGCCGGGCAGAAGAGGACGGTTTGTGCGGTCACGTGAACTTGCTCTCTGGCTATACGAAGCAGCGATAGCCGAACCTTCATCTGGCAATCCAGAGTCTAGCTGTTCACAGACTAAAGAGGAGGACGACGCACGCACAGCCTGATCGAAATGCAAAAAACCCAAGCCTTTCGGCTCGGGTTTCTGCCTGCTTTCACAGTTGTCGGCTTGGCGGCTTGACACTGCGAGAATAGGCCTTTCCAGCCGTTTGTCAAGCGGCCAGGCTAGGTGTGCGTCGCATTCTGAATGCGCCCTACAGAACACAATTACGCATCACCAAAGTCAGGTCATCGCGCGACCTATCGTCCGGTGGCTGACAGCCCGGGCGACCCGCGCCAAATTACTGAGCTATATGACTTCGATGTCCGGAGCTCGCCGTGAATCTTTACGCGCGAGGCAAGACTCTTTTGGCCGGCCTGAGGAAGCGATCCTCGTTGAGCCAGGCCGATCTCATTCAGCATCTCGAATCTCTTGGCGTAACTAGCGATGGTATTGCTTACGTTCTCGCTTCAGCGGAGCAGCCACATGCAATCCCATCGGAAAGCCACGCGAGGAAAAATATCACTGGCGAGTTCGCATCAGATGTCCCAGCATCAATCGGTAGCGAAGCGATGGATTGGCGACTCCCTTTCGATTCATTGTCAGGTGAGTTCGCTTACCACGTCATCGTGCAATCAGATCCTTTGCTGCTATTTGCGCTTGATCACCCAAACCCGGTCAGTCTGACAATCAAGGATCGTACTGACAGAAACCGGCGGATTTCCTACACGCCGGATGGCCTGCGAGTGACTACCGAGGGAGTGTGGGTTGAAGAGGTTAAATCGAGAGAAGATCTCTTGGTCCTCTGCGAAACACACCGCGGAAACTGGTCAAACGAGAATGGGCGATTTCACTACCGTCAGGCGGAAAATGCTTTCCGTGCAATGGGACTGAACTTCTCTGTCGTGGTGCGCGAAGAGCTCTCTTGGCTGCGAGTGCAGAACCTTCTGCTACTTAGATCCATGGTCGCCAAGTATGACCAGCACTACCGCTATGAAGATTTGCATGAGATTCATTTATACGTGGAACGAACCGGCTACTGTTCGATTGCTGACATTGTCGAAAAGATTCCGCTGAGCAATGCTGGAGCCGTCTTTATTGCGATAGCTGCCGGAGAATTGCACGTCGATTTGGACAGAGCTAATTTGGCTGATGCACACTCGAAGTTCCTTTCTGGAACCAAGGCTGGCGCTAAGGACATCGGAATTCTGCTATCGACAGTTCAAACCATAGCCGCAACCAGCGAATCTGTTGATCTTCTGGATCTCTGTGACCCGAAGCACATAAAGGAGTTTGCTTATCGGGCAGCCATCGTCTGCGGTCAATCTACAGAAGGCGTAGATCGAAACCTCCCCTGCCAACGTACGATCCAACGATGGAAGAAGGCCTATGCCAAGGCCGGCTATACCGGACTCATTCCAAAGTTCTCCAACTGTGGAAAGAAGGGCGAACACATCCCGCACTGGCACATGGACCTTGTGAGAAGGACCATGAAGAGGCACCGCTCAAGTCGTAAGTATTTTTCGCGAACTAAATCCCACTGTCGTTACAGACGAGAACTTAGACTCTTCTCGCACTTGCGAAATATTACAGAGACTCCAATTTCATATTCCCACTACTGCAGACTATGGAATACCAGGAAGCACTCCACAGAGGACGCCCTCGGAAAAGGTGGAAAGCGACTCGCGAATTCCCTTTCTCCACACAAAGATGTGGATCAGCAGAACCTCACGGCGGTTCGTCCTTTCCAGGTCGCTCACATTGATCATTGCTACGCACCGACAGTTGCTGAACAGGCGGAGCTCGGTCGGACAGGGCAGCCGTGGCTAACCGTGCTGGTGGACGATTTCGACGGCGAACCATTGGCGTCAGTCATTCGATTCGACCCTCCGAGTTTTGTATCGGACGCACTTGTACTTCGAGACTGTCAGCGGCGTCACGGGCGCCTTCCAGAAACCATATTTAGTGACGGTGGCAGTGACTTCCGAAGCACGATGTTCCGCGCCTGCCTAGCGGCACTCGGGACCCATTGGTTCAAGCGCTCTAGTGCAAATGCCAAATCCGGTCAGCCCGTCGAGCGGACTTTCCTCACCTTTGCCAACACCGTTTGCGTCGGGAAGATTGGCTTCGTACCCGACATAGTGAATTTGCGCTCCATAGACCGCGCAAAGCACCCAAGAAATGGCCCAAGACGCGCGTGGGATGCCTTCGTGGCCGACACGAACCATATCTTGTTCGACGTGTTGCCGAATCTTGCTTGCAAAGATGGATCACCCTCTTCTCGCGAAACACGTCGCGAATTCGAGAACCTCTATGGACCCCAGGGAAATCTACAGAAACGTGATCTTCGCTTCCTGATTGCAACCGCCAACCCGCTGGAATGCACTGGAACTACCGAACCTGCGGGAGCAATTCGTATTCAAGACACACGCTTCTATTCGACTGAACTTTTTGGGAAATGTGTCTCGGTGCGGGGGTTGTTCCCACGCCAAGATCCCGAGGACCCCACAGTTTTGTATTTCACCATAGCCGGAAAGTGGCGAGTCGCGAAGACTCGATCAGCTCTCAGAGAACGTGGCCGGGAAGACTCAGCCATCCAAGCAGACCTCGCCCTCCGTGAACCACTCACAAAGAAGGAGCGAGAGGAGCGCACCGATGCAATGCACAGGCCCTCGACCGGATTTGTCCCTGCACAACGGGACACAAAGGAGGCAGAAGACGCCAGTGACGAACCACAAAATTCCATTGATGAGAAGCAAAGAAAATCGACCAAGTTTCCTGCTGACTGGGGCTCAGTCGACAGCTTCCCCCAACTTGACGAGAAACACCCAGATTGGATTAAACCATGATTACTACCCCATACATTGATGACCTGTTCAAGCTTAAACCGAATTTCACAGAGCTAATTCCGCATCGCAATTATTGCGACTGTTGCCTTCAACTAGAAGCGTTTTCGGAGTTCGATAACGGAAGTGAATTGGTGCTCTTGACTGGACCTTCGCAGGCCGGAAAATCTCTGGTGCTTCAAAGTTTCGTAAGACACCTCGAAACCAATGTCTTTCGCGACGCCAACGCAGATACGTTACCGGTGGTTGGTGCGTGCGCGAATCTCGCACGCCAAGGAAATACGGCGACGAGGTACGTCTACGAGATGCTTCTAGGAGACGTACAGAGCCCGCTCTTTGACCAGATGAAGATCGCGGCTGCCGACTACCGTCCTTATAGAGCGATGACGGAGCCCGGCATGCTTGCCGCGCTCACGCGCGCTTTGCGCGTACTTGAAACAAGATACGTGATCGCGGATGAAGCGCAATTCATGATAAAGGCCAAGAGCGACGATTTTCGAGGTTCACTGATCGAGTCGCTGAAGTCACTCGTCTCCTACGGCCGAACCTTGATCCTTGTCGGCGGCTATGAAGTTGCCAAGGCGATTCTTGAATACAGAGAGCACATGGCTTCCAGGCCAACCATCATCCACCTTGCCCGTTACAACAACAACGATGACGATATCAAGAATTGGTGCATGATACTTAAGGTATTCAGCGAATCGAAGAAGCTTAAATTCAAGGATGACCTCATTTTGCTGCGGCTCGCGGAGCCGTTGCTGGATGAGTGCCATGGCGAAACAGGGATACTTCAACACCGGCTGGGATTGGCTAGATGTCGGGCACGTGCCGCTGGTTCATCAATTACCGAGCAGATCATTACAGATACTCGTCCCACAAAGAGGCAGTGGGAGGTGTTGAGGACAAACATCGAAGCCGGAGAAAGGACGCTCAATGACCTTGTAGACGTCTTTGGTTCTCCGATATCTAGCGCCTCACCTGTCATCGGGAATGCCGGACACACTGCACAGCCAAGCAATGGGGCTGCCAAAAGAAAGCTAAAACCCTTTACGGCCAAGCCCCGCCGTGCTTACCCAGCCTTAGATGTCTAGTTTTCTTCTCCCACTCAAAGTGGAAGGCGCGGGGACGGCGGATGTGGAGTCATTTGCTTCCTATTTTGCACGCTTGGCCTACATGCATGCTCTCAGCCGGAGTCAGCTGACACGATTGCTGGCGAGTTGGCGATCCACGCAAACCGGGACGGAGTTCCACATATCGGAAACACCTGTCTACTCAACTGGTGGAACCGGCTTATTTGGCTATCGCGAGCGGGTCGATGCATATGTTTCTCTAGTAGAGGATGCGGTGGGTTCCACAACAATCAGGCGCTCAACGCTGATCCCTATCAGGCCATCACTAGCCTCGCAGTGCGTCGGTTCCGTAAAAACCTCACGTGCCTGGTGCGAAGCCTGCTTCGAAGAAGATCTTCTATGCATGGAGGTCCCCTATGACAGATTCCTTTGGACGCTGGCGCCGGTCACTAGGTGCCATGCACATCGACTGCGGCTGCGCGATGATTGCCCTTCTTGCGGCAACAAACAGCGATTTCACCATCGATCAGGAAACCCTTTTCTATGTGTCAAATGTGGAGGCGGACTGGTTGGACAAGCCGATCAGCGCGTTCCAAGCACCGCCCCTTCCTTTGGGGAGAGCGACTGCATAGAGCTTGTCGGAGCGATCGCATCGGGCTCGATCCAGGAGACTCAGCCTGAAGCTTTGCGGATCTTTGAGAGCACTCTTGAGTCATTTCGGTCACCTCTCGCTGGCGTGGTTCGTGGCATTTCCGAGAAAAGTGGATCAGCACGCGCGCGCAAGGAGAATGTTCGCCCATCGTTGAGCACGCTCTTAAAGAAGGCCTTCACTGCTGGAGTACGGGCTGTTGATTTGCTCACCGACCCAAAGGGAGCGGCCATGATTGCCGGTCAACTATTCTTTGACCGTCATGAAATACCGGTAAGTGGGCGGCACAACTATGCTGTGTGGATACGGACGGAGGTGGAGACAGCTCTCAATGGGCAAATCAGGCGTCCAAGATGCCAGCAGATTGCTCCGCTGCGAGAGGTTGCAAAACAGACGGGAGTATCGGAGAACTACATCCGGCGGCAGTTTCCTAGCCTGGTCAAGGCCTATCAATCACATCGTATGGCAGCAAACGTCCTCGGTGTACACAGAATGAAAACGGCCTGTCGAACCGAGCTGGCAAGAGTGCTTGACGATGCAAACGGCCTGGAAAGGTGGTCTCACAAAAAAGAGCTTGAGTCCTATCTGGTGCACACAACTGGATGCAGCTATCCGGTAGCGAGATCGGCCATCGCATGGGCCTCGAAGATGAACACTGAAATTCTGAAAAAAGCGTCCACTTAGCCCTCGCAGCATCAGGCTCACAAGACGCTGGATCAGCGTTAGCCCGAAGCGCTACTAGCCAATGGGCGGTCCGGCGACTTCGGGTGTCGTGCCTATGTCGCTAGACATCCAGCGGATACTCGTTATTGGATACAGCAAGGCCTATCGCGCCTCTCGAGGACGTCCAGCCATCGAGCACCACCAAGCAGCCCGTCTCAGACGGGATTGAGAAGACTGGGGATGCGCAAATCATTCGATCAGGGCACACAGGCAAGAATGCTGAAAACCTGACTAGCCACGCAGCCTAGAACACGGCTCCCGGGTACGACTTGTCGTGCCGCCAGCCCACCATTTGTCGAAGCAGCCGTCAGTTTGACTAAGCCGACGAGCGACGATTTAGCCCCACCCGATCTGACAACGCCTCTTCACCGACCCCGCTGACGACAAAGTTCAGGCGAATTCCTTCAAAGTCTGTCGTTCACGACAAACTTTGTGAGAATGCATACCTGCGCAGATGGCAGGCTGGAATCTGGCGCGCCCGGAGGGATTCGAACCCCCGACCAATGGCTTCGGAAGCCACTACTCTATCCGGCTGAGCTACGGGCGCATTGTGACCCGGCCGGCTGAGCCGGGCGGAGGCGCATTCTAACGGCAAAAGCGTCCGCAGGTCTGCCCCCATCCAACAGATCGGCACAGGCGGGCGGGAAAATCCGCCCAGCTGTTAACCTTTACGCATGAGCCGTCTCCCAAATACACCGTCCACCGCAGCCAACACCTCGCGGTTCGGGCACTACTGGAAATTGATGCGCGCCGACCGCCCGATCGGCACCTTGCTGCTGCTCTGGCCCACCTGGTGGGCGCTGTGGCTTGCTGCCGACGGCCTGCCACCGCTGTGGATACTGTTCGTGTTCAGCGCTGGCGTGTGGCTGACCCGCTCGGCCGGCTGCGTGATCAATGACTACGCCGACCGCTGGCTGGACCCGCACGTCAAGCGCACCAAGGACCGGCCGCTGGCCACCGGTGCCATCTCCGGCCGCGCAGCGCTGACGTTGTTCGCTGGTTTGATGCTGGTCGCATTTGCGCTGGTCCTGACCCTGAATGCCCTGACCATCGGGCTGAGCTTCATCGGCGTATTCCTCGCCGCCAGCTATCCCTACCTGAAGCGCTATACGCATCTGCCGCAGGTCTACCTGGGCATGGCCTTCGGCTGGGGCATCCCGATGGCCTTCGCCGCCATCCAGGGCGAGGTTCCGCCGCTGGGCTGGGTGCTGTACGCCGCCAACATCCTCTGGTCCACCGCCTACGACACCTGGTACGCCATGGTCGACCGCGACGATGACCTGAAGGTGGGCTCGCATTCCACTGCCATCCTGTTCGGCGATCTGGACCTGGTCATCCAGGGCATCCTGTACGCGCTGTTCTTCGCCGCGATGGCGCTGGTCGGACAGCGCGCGGGGCTGGGCTGGGCGTATTGGGCCGGCATCGGCGTGGCGATGGCCTTGGTGGTGTACGAGTTCTGGCTGTGCCGCGACCGTGAGCGCGAGCCCTGCTTCAAGGCCTTCCTACACAACAGTTGGGTCGGCGCGGTGTTGTTTGCCGGCATCGTCGCCAGCCAATACCTGGATTGAAACAAAACGGCCCGCAATGCGGGCCGTTTCGTTTCAGGTAGAGCCGAGCCATGCTCGGCTGAAGCATTGCCGGTGAAGCCTCTGCCGAGCATGGCTCGGCACTACACCCCCTCCCTTTCGCGCAGCGAAGGGGAGGGTTGGGGAAGGGTAAGCACTACATCGCGCCGATGGACTTGCCCAGCGAACGCAGGCGGAACGCTGCAATTATCTGCAGCACCCCGTAGATCAAGGCCAGCACGCCGATCCACAGCGAAGTCACCGCCAATCCGGCCAAGGGGTTCAGCGCGAACATCACGCCCAAGGCCACTGCCAGCAGACCGCTGACAATCAGCATCCACTCACCAGTGATCTGCTTGCGCACGCGGATGGCGAACACAATGCGGTAAATGCCGCCAACCACCAGCCAGGCGGCCAGAAACAGCAGCAGCACGCTCGCCGTAGCCAGCGGGTTGATCACCGCCAACACGCCAAAGCCTATCGATGCCAGCGCATAGAACAGCGCCCAGCCACGCGAAACCGGCGCCGAGCCACTGAAAGCCGAAATCAGCACGACCACGCCTTCAACAATGGCCATGATGCCCAACCACCACGCCAGCACCGTTGCGGTGCGCACCGGTGCCATCACCGCCAATACGCCGAATATCACTGCAAACAGACCGAACAACAGCAGCACCCACCAATTGCGCGTCAGCGTGCCAAACAACGATCCAGCAGGAAATCCCGGGGAAGCTCCCATGTCCGTCTCCTCATGTTGAACAGGTGTAAAGGCCTCTCGACCCCAGTCTAGGCCCATCGCTGTAGTAATGGCATGTAGAGATGACATCGGCGATTTCAAGCGGACCGCACTGCTGGCCTGGCCTTGCTGATCACTTCGGCGGCGATCAGGGCACGCGTGCGCAGACCCAGGCATCCACGCGCTGCACGCCGGCGCGGCGCAGGGCGAGCGCAGCGGCTTGCAAGGTCGCTCCGGTGGTCATCACATCATCCAGCAGCACCACATGCGCTGGCGGTTGCCCCACCGCGATGAACGCGCCGCGCAGATTGCGCTTGCGCTCAGATGCATCCAGTTCCGATTGCGGCGGTGTGGGACGCTGCCGGTGCAGGCCCCGGCACAGCGGCAGCTGCAGCGCGCGCGCCAGCGGCCTGGCCAGCTCCCAGGCCTGGTCATAGCCGCGCTGACGCAGCCGCGACAGATGCAGCGGCACCGGCACGATCGCCTGCGGGCGCTCGGCACTGCCCAGTACGTCCACCATCAACGCTGACAGCAAACGGCCGGCGCTGAGATCATGGTGAAACTTGAAGCGCAGCAGCAGGCCATCAAGCGGCGCGTTGTATGTGAACGCCGCCCGCACCGCCTGCAGGGGCGAGCGCGCGTGCTGGCAGGCGCCACACAGGCCCTCCGCATCGGCCCCGGGCAAGGGCAAGGCACAGCGCCTGCAGGTGGCCTGTTGCCACGGCAGCCCAAGGCTGCAGGCCAGGCACAGGTCCCGCCCCGGCAGGCCATCCTCGCCGCACACCAGGCAGCGCGGCGGGAACAGCAGCGCCGACAAGCGCCCCCCAAGCCTGTAAACCAGATGATTCATTTGATGGTTGACAGCGATGTATATGCTGACCAGACTGCGCCGCTTCCATCGCCCCATCTGTCAGGTAACACCGATGTCCACCGTCATCCGCCACGACTGGAAGCGCGAAGAGCTGCTGTCCCTGCTCGAACTGCCCTTCCCAGAGCTGCTGCACCGCGCCGCCAGCGTGCACCGCCAGCACTTCGACCCGGCGCAGGTACAGGTTTCCACCCTGCTCTCGGTCAAGACCGGCGGCTGCCCGGAAGACTGTGCCTACTGCCCGCAGGCCCAGCGCTACGACACCGGCGTGGACGCGCAGAAGCTGATGGACACCGACAGCGTGGTGGCCCGTGCCCGCGCCGCCAAGCAGGCCGGCGCCTCGCGCTTCTGCATGGGTGCGGCCTGGCGCTCGCCCAAGGACCGTGACATCCCCAAGGTGGCGGCGATGATCCGCGAGGTGAAGTCGCTGGGCCTGGAGACCTGCGCCACCCTGGGCATGCTCGAAGGCCACCAGGCGCAGGCGCTGAAGGACGCCGGGCTGGACTACTACAACCACAATCTGGACACCGCGCCGGATTACTACGACTCCATCATCCACACCCGCCAGTACCAGGACCGCCTGGACACGCTGGAACACGTGCGCAACGCCGGCATGAAGACCTGCTGCGGCGGCATCGTCGGCATGGGCGAGACCCGCGAGCACCGCGCCGGCCTGCTGCAGGCGCTGGCCAACCTGCCGGCGCACCCGGACTCGGTGCCGATCAACCGCCTGGTGCAGGTCGCCGGCACCCCGCTGCACGGCAGTGCCGAGCTGGACCCGTTCGAGTTCGTGCGCATGATCGCGGTCGCCCGCATCGTCATGCCGCGCTCGATGGTGCGGCTGTCGGCCGGCCGCGAGAGCATGAGCGACGAGCTGCAGGCGCTGTGCTTCCTGGCAGGTGCCAACTCCATCTTCTATGGCGAAAAGCTGCTGACCACCGGCAACCCGGACACCGAGCGCGACCAGGCCCTGTTCGCCCGCCTCGGCATCCGCCCGCTCCAGGTAAACGTGGACGCCGACGACCACGACCACCCCGGCACGGTCCACCTGGATATCGCCCCGGCCTGCGCGCACAGCGCCTGACCCGGTTGGCGCCCCGTCGCCGGGGCGCCGCTTGGGCATTCTTACAGGCAACCGGGTACGCTAGCTGCCCGCTTGACCATGAACCTTGCCATGGCCCGTCCTGACATCCACGACCGCATCATCGCCCAGCGCAAGCTGCGGCTTGCCCAGGGCCGCATCCGCAGCCGGCGCAGCATCAGCCGCCGTGACGGGGTGCGATTGGAACTGGACGGCCGCTGGTTGACCGGCTTCTGCAGCAATGACTACCTCGGCCTGTCGCAACAGTTCGAGGTGATCGCCGCGTTGCAGGACGCTGCTGGCCGCGAAGGCGCTGGCAGCACCGCCTCGCACCTGGTCTGTGGCCACCACAGCCTGCACGAGCAGTTGGAACGCGAGATGGCCGATTGGCTCGGCTACCCACGCGCCCTGTTGTTCGATAGCGGCTTCATGGCCAACCTCGCCGTACAACAGGCCTTGCTGAGCGAAGAGACCGATATCTGCGTGCAGGACCGGCTCAATCACGCCAGCCTGCTCGATGCCAGCCGCCTGGCTGGTTGCCGCCTGCGCCGCTATCCGCACCTGGACAGCGAAGGCGCTATGCGCCAGCTCAAGAACGCCGGCGATGGCGCTGCCATGCTGGTCACCGATGGTGTCTTCAGCATGGATGGCGACATCGCCCCGCTGCGCTCGCTGTCGCTGGTGGCGCGCATGCAGGAAGCGCTGTTCTACGTGGACGACGCGCATGGCATCGGGGTGATCGGCGAACACGGCCGCGGCTGCGTGGCCGATGCCGGCCTGGGCGTGAACGAGGTTCCGCTGCAACTGCTGACGCTGAGCAAGGCCTTGGGCGGGCACGGCGCCGTGGTGGTGGGCGAGGACGCGCTGATCCAGCATCTGGCCGAAACCGCGCGTCCCTACATCTATACCACCGCCCTGCCGCCGGCACAGGCTGCCGCCTCGCTGGCCGCGGTGAAGCTGGCGCGCCGCGACCATTGGCGCCGCGACAAGCTGACCGAACTGATCGCCAGCTTCCGCGACGGTGCGCGGCATCACGGCCTGGAACTGATGGCCTCGGAGACCCCGATCCAACCGCTGCTCTGCGGGGACGAAGCCACGGTGATGGCCTTGTCGGCAACGCTGGAGCAGTCCGGCTTCCTGGTCAGCGCGATCCGCCCGCCGACCGTGCCTGAAGGCAAGGCGCGCCTGCGCGTGACCTTGTCGGCGCTGCATACCGTCGAGCAGGTCAAGGCATTGGTAGACGCCATCGCCAAGGCCCGCGATGTAGTGCTGTACCAGAAGTCCCTGAACACTGTTGCCTGAGAACCGGTTGTAACGCCATGCATATCGAAGTCACCGGCAGCGGACCGGCATTGGTCCTGATCCACGGCTGGGCATTGCATGGCGGCATCTTCGCGCCGCTGGTCGAGCGGCTTGCGCCGCACTTCGAGCTGCATGTGGTCGACCTGCCCGGGCATGGCCACAGCCGCGACGACACCACGCCCTTGCGCCTGCCCTACCTGGTCAACGCCATCGCCAGCGCCACCCCGGCGGCGGTGTGGTGCGGCTGGTCGCTGGGCGGGCTGGTCGCCCTGCACGGCGCCGCCACGTTGCCGCAGGTGCGCGGGCTGGCGATGCTGGCGGCGACGCCGCGTTTTGTCCGCGATGCCGATTGGCCCGATGCGGTCGAGCCGGTGGTGTTCGAGCAGTTCGGCCGTGATCTGGAACAGGATTACCGTGGCACCCTCGAGCGCTTCCTGGCGCTGGACGTGATGGGCTCGCAACACGCCCGCAGCGAGCTGCGCACCCTGCGCGATGCGCTGGTCGAACGCGGCGAGCCGGCCCCACGTGCGCTGCACGAAGGCCTGGCGCTGCTGGAGCGCAGCGACCTGCGCGGCAGCCTTCCCAGCCTGCACAAACCGGGCCTGTGGATAGGCGGCCAGCGCGACCGGCTGGTGCCCTCCAAGGCCATGCACCAGGCTGCCGCATTGGCGCCGGCGGGCCTGCACACCGCCCACACCATCGACGGTGGCGGCCATGCCCCCTTCCTTGGCCACGCCGACCACGTTGCCGGGCTGCTGCAACAGTTCGTTGCGGGCTGCGCGTGAGTGGTTACGCAGCCATTCGCGCGCACTGGCCGATGATGTCGTTGGCCGCTTGAGCGCAACCGTGCCTCTCCCCTGAATTACCAATCCGAATCACCGTCATGTCTTCTCTGTTCGACCCCAAACACGTCCGCCGCGCCTTCTCGCGTGCCGCCAGCAGCTACCGCGCCGCCGCGGTGCTGCAGCAGGAAGTAGCCAAGCGCCTGCTGGAATCGCTGGACTACCTGGAAGACCGGCAACCGCAGGTGGTACTGGACGTGGGCAGCGGCCCGGCCCACGCCACCGCGGCGATGAAGAAGCGCTGGCCGAAGGCGCAGGTGATCGCGCTGGACCTGGCCCTGCCGATGCTGGCCGAGGCCAGGAAGCAGGCCGGCTGGTGGCGCCCGTTCTCGCGCGTCTGCGCCGACGCCCGCGCCCTGCCGCTGGCCGACAACAGCGTGGACGTGATCTACAGCAACCTGTGCCTGCAGTGGGTGGAAGACCTGCCAGCGGTATTTGCCGGCTTCCGCCGTGTGCTCAAGCCGAACGGCCTGCTGGTCTGTTCCACCTTCGCCCACGACACGCTGGTGGAGCTGCGCCAGGCCTTTGCCCAGGCCGATGACACCTCGCACGTGAGCCACTTCGTGCAGATCGCCCAGTTCGGCGATGCCTTGATGATGGCTGGCTTCCGCGATCCGGTACTGGACCGCGACATGTTCACCCTGACCTACGACGACCTGCCCGCACTGATGCGCGAGCTCAAGGCAATCGGCGCCACCAATGCCATGCACAACCGGCGCCACACCCTGACCGGGCGCAGCCGTTTTGCCGCCGCGCGCGAGGCGTATGAGCCGATGCGCCGTGCTGACGGCAAGCTGCCGAGCAGTTGGGAAGTTGTCTACGCCCATGCCTGGGCACCTGCACCGGGCGCCCCGATCCGGGAGCAGGGCCATGATGTGGCGAGCGTACCGTTGTCGGCGATTCCGATCCGGCGGAAGACGAAGGAGTAAGGAGTGGAGTAAGGATTCGGGATTCGGGATTCGGGATTCGGGATTCGGGATTCGGGATTCGGTGCAGTCTGTTCCGGCTTTCGGCTTTTTTGGGGTGTTGGCTTTTAGCTTTAGCTTTTAGCTTTTAGCTTTTAGCTTTTAGCTTTTGGCTTTTGGCTTTTGGCTTTGGCTTTAGCTTCTGGCTTTTGCTCTTGCTTTTGGCTTTGGCTTTGGCCTTGGCTTTTGGCAGTTGCCTTTGATTTTCTCCTCTCCCCTTGCGGGAGAGGATGCCGAAGGCAGGAGAGGGGAAGCGGCGAAGCCGCCAAGCTCATGCCCTCGCAGATCGCATGCTGATCGATCCGCAAGCGTTCCCAGCGTCGCGGCTTACGCCGCTCCTACACGCGTGCATCGTGATGCCTCGCAGCCTGCGTCGCGCCAACAACAGCACAAACACCAACGCCGCTATGCGCCCGCTACCTGCGCGATCCAGTCCTGCAGGTTGTAGTAATTGCTGACGCGACTGATCCTGCCATCGCGCACATCAAAGAACGCGCCACCCGGCAGCACGTAACGCTGCCCACGTGCCGGCGGCAGGCCTTCGTCGGTGTGGTGGTATTCGCCGTGCACCACATATTCGGCGGCCACGCGCAGGCCATCGTCGCTGGCCATCACCACCACGTCGCGCAGCTGCTCGCGATAGCTCGCCTCCATGCGCTGCAGGAAGGCGGCAAACAGCGTGCGGCCGGTTTCACGCGCCCCCTGGTTGAGATCGTGTGCAACCTCATCGCTCAGGCAGGCCAGCATGCCTGCCCAGTCACCGCGATTGAACGCTGCGTAGTACGCGTGTACCAGCGCGACGGCCTGCTGCCGTGCAGAGGATTCATTGCCAACCATTACATTCCCCGTGAGAACGAGATCACCGCTCAAGCGCCTTTTGCAAACAGGTCGCGGTGGAAGAAATAAACCTCCTGCAGCAGAAAGCGCCAGCTGGTATGGAAGCTGCGAAAGCGCGTGCTCGGCGTGGACGAAGCCAAGGCATCGATGCCCAATTCCCTGGACAGGCGCAGCGCGCGCGCCATGTGCAGCGGGTCGCTGACCACGATCACCTTGTGCATGTCGTGCTTCAACATCACCTGCTTGGCCTCGACCAGATTCTGCCGGGTAGTGCGCGAACGGGTTTCGATCAGGATGTCGCTGCTGGGGACCTTCTGCTTCAACGCATAGCGCCGCGCCACCTGCGACTCGGAGAAACGCGCACCCGCGCCGCCAAAGCCACCGGTAAAAATCAACTTCGGCGCATAGCCCTGCCGATACAGATCCAGGCCGTGACGGATGCGTTCTTCAAACACCGGCGAAGGTTTGGCGTCATAGGCCGCAGCGCCGAGCACGATGATGGCGTCGGCAGGTGCGGCCTGGTCACGGTCGCCGACCCAGATGATCCACGCCGCTACGCCCAACAGCCACAACAGCAGCAACACACACAACCGCCACACCCAGCCCATCACCCCTGTGCGCCGAACAGCTGACTTCATGCCTGCCCCCAGGGCAAGGCATCCAGATCGACGTTGCCGCCGGACAACACCAGCCCCACCGTGCGCCCGACAAAGCGCTGCGGCTGGGCCAACACCGCCGCCAGGGTGATCGCCGAGGACGGCTCCACGGTCTGTTTCATTACCTGCCAGATCAATCGCATCGCGGCCACGGTATCGGCATCGTCCACGCTGATCACCTGCGCCGCACCGTGCAGCAACGCAAAATTGGGTTCACCCAGCGCACCACGCAGACCATCACACAGCGTGTCCGGCACGAAGTCGATCCGCCGCTCCCCCGCCGCCAGCGAACGGGCGGTATCGGCGGCACCGGCAGGTTCCGCCAGCACCAGCTCGCAGTTGGGCAGCAACTGCCGCATTGCCAGCAGGCTGCCGGCCGCCAGCCCACCGCCGCCAACCGGCACCACCAGTACATCCAGTTGAGTCCCGGCCTGCCGGATCAATTCCAGCACCGCGGTCCCCTGCCCAGCGATCACCCGCGGATCCGTATAGGGATGAACCAGGGTGGCTCCGGTCTCACGCTGCACACGCAGGCACTCGGCCTCACGCGCCGCCTGGGTGGGTGCGCAGCGCCACAGCGTGGCCTGGTTGCGTTCGATATTGGCCAACTTGGCCGCCACCGCACCTTCCGGCACCACGACATGGCAGGGAACGCCCCGCGAGCGCGCCGCCAGTGCCAGTGCCGCCCCGTGGTTGCCCGACGAATGCGTCACTACACCATGCCTGGCGTGCTCCACGTCCAACGACCACACCGCGTTGCAGGCCCCGCGGAACTTGAATGCACCGCTGCGCTGCAGGTGCTCGGCCTTGAAATGCAGGCTGGCACCGGCCAAGGCATCCAGCGCGCGCGAGCGCAGCACCGGGGTGACCGTCGCATGGGCGGCGATACGTGCCGCCGCCGCCAAAACCTCGGCAAAACCGGGCAGGGGAAGTTCATTCATGCTCAAAGGTTAGCCCAGGCCCCGGGCCTGCGACCATCTCACCTGCGCACACGTTGTATGTTCAGCCATGTAGACGCGAATTAAGGGCCGATTCAACGCGGCGGCCCGAAGCTGCATGCCATACCCACTGGGGGGGACTTTTCATGATCAAGCGCCTGATTCTTTCCACCGGCCTGCTGTTGGGCCTGTCCGGCTGCGCCACGTATGACTACGTAGGCGGCGGTTCTGGCGGCTACTACCACGGCTCCCCCTCGGTGCAGTACAGCTATCCCTATGGCTACCCCAACGGCTATGGCTACGGCGGTTATGGCTATGGCAGTGGCTATTACGGCTACGGCAGCTACGGCTACCCGGTCTACCGGCCCAATTACAATCGTCCGCGCCCGCCGTATCACGGCAACGGCCAGCGGCCGCCCGGTCATGGCAATGGCCAGCGGCCGCATCCGGGCGGTGACGGCGACCATAACCATGGCGGCAACCGTCCGCGCCCACCGGGCAATGGCAATGGCGGCAATGACGGCCGCCCGACCCGGCCGCCACCGCCGGTGAACGGCGGCGGCAACAAGTCGCCGTGGCGCAATCTGGACAATCTGTCGCGCCCGCAACCGCGTGCCAATTACCAGCCGACGCCGCGCGCCCAGCCCATGCAACAGGCCATGCAGCGTCCGCAGGCCGCCGCCCGGCCTGCCATTCAGGCACGGCCGATGCCCGCCCGACAGGCGTCACAAACCCGCCAAGTACACGGGGTCAGGAACCTGGAACCATAAAAAGGTTGCAATTGCCGTAAATGCAGGCATTCTTGGTTCCACGGGTGACCGGCAACGTCGCATAGTGACCTAAACCGGCCTTACCCAGACAGCTCAATGTCGATGTCCGTCAGGAAATCTGGATCCCCCCTGTTCCGGCCCTGTCGGGCATCGGCGCCTAATAAAGACAAAGCCCCGGCCTAGGCCGGGGCTTTGTCTTTAACGCTTTCCCGCCAAGGCGGGCCCTGCTGGATTGCAAGGCCGGTAGTCCCCCGACTACCGGCCCCCTGCTACCCCAACGTGCGCTTCGGTCGGCCCCTGTTCCAATTCCGACCTTGTTGCGCCTATGTCGCATGCCACGCTGGGTGCAATGTATTAACTGCAGGTTGCGTGCCAACTTTAGGGTTGATGCGTACCTGATTGCGCTTGGCGGTAAAATCACCACACATGCCGTAACAGCGTGCGAATACCACGCCGACGGACTTCACATTTTCTTTACCGATCTCACGCCCATGAGCGACTCCTTCTACCGTTACGACGTCATCGTCATCGGCGGCGGCCACGCCGGCACCGAGGCGGCCCTCGCTGCCGCGCGCGGCGGTGCCCGCACCCTGCTGCTGACCCACAACGTCGAAACCGTCGGCGCAATGAGCTGCAACCCGGCCATTGGCGGCATCGGCAAGGGCCATCTGGTCAAGGAAATCGACGCCCTGGGCGGGGCCATGGCGCATGCCGCCGACCGCGCAGGCATCCAGTGGCGCACCCTCAATGCCTCCAAGGGCCCGGCGGTGCGCGCCACCCGCTGCCAGGCCGACCGCAACCTGTACCGCATGGCGATCCGCGGCATCGTCGAGTCGCAGCCCAACCTGACCGTGTTCCAGGCGGCGGTGGATGATCTGATCATCGACGGCGACACCATCCGCGGCGCCATCACCCAGACCGGCCTGACCTTCCACGCCCCAGCGGTGGTGCTGACCGCCGGCACCTTCCTGGCCGGCAAGATCCATATCGGCGAAACCCAGTACACCGCCGGGCGCATGGGTGACCCGCCGGCCACCACCCTGGCCGCGCGCCTGCGCGAGCGCCCGTTCGCCATCGACCGCCTGAAGACCGGCACCCCGCCGCGCATCGACGGCCGCTCGCTGGACTACAGCGTGATGGACGAGCAGCCCGGCGATGACCCGCTGCCGGTGATGTCCTATCTGGGCGATGTCCGCGAGCACCCACAGCAGGTGAGCTGCTGGATCACCCATACCAGCGAGCGCACCCACGACATCATCCGTGGCGCGTTGCATCGCTCGCCGCTGTACAGCGGCCAGATCGAAGGCATCGGCCCGCGTTACTGCCCGTCCATCGAAGACAAGGTGGTGCGCTTTGCCGAGAAGAACAGCCACCAGATCTTCGTCGAGCCCGAGGGCCTGGACGTGGTCGAGATCTATCCCAACGGCATCTCCACCTCGCTGCCGTTCGACGTGCAGCTGGAGCTGGTGCGCAGCATCCGTGGCTTCGAGCAGGCGCATATCACCCGCCCGGGCTATGCCATCGAGTACGACTTCTTCGATCCGCGCGGCTTGAAGAACACGCTGGAGACCCGCCAGGTCGCCGGCCTGTTCTTCGCCGGCCAGATCAACGGCACCACCGGTTATGAAGAAGCCGGCGCACAAGGCCTGCTGGCCGGCATCAACGCCGCCCTGTTCGTGCAGGGCAAGGACGGCTGGTGCCCGCGCCGCGACGAAGCCTATATCGGCGTGCTGGTCGACGACCTGATCACCCACGGCACCAGCGAGCCGTATCGCATGTTCACCAGCCGCGCCGAGTACCGGTTGCAGCTGCGCGAGGACAACGCCGACACGCGCCTGACCCCGACCGGCCGCGAGCTGGGCCTGGTCGATGACCGCCGCTGGGCCGCGTTCGAGACCAAGCAGGCCGCCGTTGCCAGCGAGAGCGCGCGCCTGCGTGGCATCTGGGCAACGCCGGGCAATGCACTGGGCCGCGAAGTCGCCGAGACCACCGGCGTGGCGGTCAGCCGCGAAACCAATGTGCTGGACCTGATCAAACGCCCCGAGCTGGACTACGCCAAGTTGATGCAGGTGCCGTCGCTGGGCCCCGGCGTGGAAGACGCACGCGTCGCCGAGCAGGTGGAGATCAGCGTCAAGTACGCCGGTTACCTGGACCGCCAGCGCGAAGAGATCGAACGCCAGCAGCGCCATGAGAACACCGCGATCGCCGAAGGCTTCGACTTCGCCTCGGTGCGCGGCTTGTCGGCCGAGGCACTGCAGAAACTGGAGCGCGTCCGTCCGCAAAGCATCGGCCAGGCGCAGCGCATCCCTGGCATGACGCCCGCAGCAATCTCGCTGCTGCTGGTGCACCTGGAGCGGGCACGCCGCGGCAAGGTGGCGTGAGTTTTTGGGAGGGGCTGTTGAAGCCTTGAGAGCTTACCCCTCCCCAGCCCTCCCCTTTGCTTCGCAAAAGGGAGGGAGCAGAAGCGGCGCTCCGCCATCTGAAAGAACACGCCAAACAGCCCCCTCCCTTTCACCGAAGGCGGAGGGGAGGGTTGGGAAGGAGTGCCTTTCGCGCGCACCCTGACTAGACTGCGTCTCCCGCTAAAGGAGCCGCAGAATATGGACATTCACCCGATCGACCCGGAAAAGCGCCAAGCCGTACTCGCCGCGCTGGAACAGATCGAACGCCAGCACGATGTACGCGTGTTGATGGCCTGCGAATCCGGCAGCCGCGGCTGGGGATTCTCATCGCCGGACAGCGACTACGATGCCCGCTTCATCTACGTCCATCGCCAGCCGTGGTACCTGAGCGTCAATGAACGGACCGGCCCGGGCGAAGCACAACGCGATGTGATCGAGCTGCCCATCGATGACGAGCTGGATATCAGCGGCTGGGACCTGCGCAAAGCATTGCGCCTGGTCTCCAAGTCCAACCCAACCCTGTCCGAATGGCTGCGCTCACCCATCCACTATCGCGGTGATGCTCAGGCCATTTCAGAATTACAGGCCGCGGTACAGCAGTTTCACTCGCCCCTGGGCAGCTGGTGGCATTACTTCAACATGGCAAGCGCCAATCATCGCGGCTATCTGAAAGGTGAGCGGGTGCGCACCAAGAAATATCTCTACGTGTTGCGGCCCTTGCTCGCCTGCCAATGGATAGAGAACGAGCCCACACCGCCGCCCATGGCTTTTGAGGACCTGCTCGATCGCCTGCTTCCCGATGGCAATGTACGCAACGCCATTGATCAGCTGCTGGTGACAAAGCGGCGCAGCGCGGAGGTAGCCGATGGCCCTCGCATAGCCCTCATCAGTGACTACATTGATGCCGAGCTTGCGCGGCGCAGCAGTACACCGCCGCTGTTGACTGCAGGCCAAGGTGACGCCAACGCGCTTGACGGACTTTTCAGACAAATGCTCATTGCCCACGCACCGCGTTGAGATCCCCCAACTGGCAACAGCGACTATGATGTTGCTTGCTAAATTCGTTCCCCGAGGCGATCACCATGCCCGCACTCCGCCCCTTCCTGGATAAAACCCCCACCCTCGGTGAGCGCGTCTATATCGATGAAGCCTGCACCATCATCGGTGACGTGCAGATTGGCGATGATGCGTCGGTGTGGCCGGGTACGGTGATCCGCGGTGATGTGAACCACGTACGCATCGGTGCGCGTACCAATGTGCAGGACGGCACCATCATCCATGTGAGCCACGACAGTCCTTACAACAAGGGCGGCTACCCCACGCTCATCGGCGAAGGTGTCACCGTCGGCCACGGCTGCATCATCCACGCCTGCACCATTGGTGATTACTGCCTGATCGGCATGGGCGCCTGCATTCTTGATGGCGCGGTGATCGAGGCCAATGCCTTCATCGCCGCCGGTGCGGTGGTCGGGCCGGGCAAGCTGGTGCGCAGTGGCGAGCTGTGGGCCGGCAATCCGGCACGTCTGATGCGCCAGCTCAGCGAGAAGGACATCGAGGGCCTGCGCTATTCGGCCGACCACTACGTCAGGGTCAAGGATCAATACCGCGGCATGCAGGGCTGAGCGAGCAGGCATTGTCGGCACGCCCCCTGCGGGTGCACACTGCCGGCCCGGCGTGGGGACGCCTTTGAGGGTTTGACATGAAGTCGATGAAAATCGTGGCGCAGCGCCTGTTGGCGGCTGTGGCACTGCTGTGCGTGGTTTGCTTTGCCGCCTCCGCCCAGGACCCTGCCCCGGAGGAACAGGGCATGACTGCGGAGCAGTTCGAACAGTCGCTGCAGTTCCGCGGTGGGGAAATCGCGATACCCGAGGCCAGGGCGCATTTCAATCTGGACGGCGAATTCCGCTATCTGGACAAGGCCGATGCGCGCCGTGTACTGGAAGACATGTGGGGAAACCCGCCGGATGACAGCGTGCTGGGCATGATCGTGCCGCGCAGCCCCGGCCTGAGCGAACCGGAAAGCTGGGCGGTGGTGGTGACCTGGTCCGACGATGGTTACGTGTCCGACGAAGATGCCAGCAAGATCGACTACGACGATCTGCTCAAGACCATGCAGGCGGAAACCCGCGACAGCAATCCGGAGCGGGTGAAAGCCGGTTATGGCTCGCTTGATCTGGTCGGCTGGGCAGTGCCGCCGCGCTATGAGGCCGGCAGCAAGAAGCTGTACTGGGCGCGCGAGCTGGCCTTCAATGACCAGCCTGACCACACCCTCAACTACGACATCCGCGTGCTCGGACGGCACGGCTACCTGAGCTTGAATGCCGTTTCCGGCATGTCCGAGCTGGCGACGGTGCGCGAGGGCATGGACAAGCTGTTGCCGATGGCCGAGTTCGACCAGGGCGCCCGCTACGCCGACCACAATCCCAGCACCGACAAGGTCGCCGCCTACGGCGTGGCGACGCTGATCGGCGGCGGGCTGGCGGCCAAGGCCGGCCTTTTTGCCAAGCTCGGCCTGCTGCTGGCCAAATTCTGGAAGCTGCTGTTGATCGGCGTGCTGTTCCTCGGCGGCGCAATCCGGAAGCTGTTCGTGCGTGGTGACGACAACCGCACCGTGCGCTGAAACCTGCCGCGCCCGGCCCGCTGATCGCATCGGCGGGCTGGGTTTTCGCGCTGCCGCCAGCTACAGTCAGCATTCTGATAAGGACGTAGCAGAGACACGAATGCCCCAGGCATCCGTCCGGGCTGGACTCCGGGCTTCCATCCGCCGCACGCAGTACCCGCATCGGGTGCCGGGCTCACTGCAATGAACGACGCTGCACGGCCGATGCTGGACACCTACCGCGAAGTCATCACGCCCGAAGGCGTGCCCCTGCAGCTGCCCGCCGCCGGCCCGGTGCCACGCGCCCTGGCCTGGCTGATCGATCTATGCGTGCGTTTTGGTGTGCTGGCGGTGATGAGCCCGCTGCTGGTCGCCCTCGGCGAACTTGGCCAGGGCATCTACCTGGGGCTGATGTTCCTGATGTTCTGGGCGTATCCGATCGTGCTGGAAGTCTGGTTCGGCCGCACCTTGGGCAAGAAGGTATTGGGACTGCGCGTGGTCGCCCGCGATGGCGCGCCGCTGGGCTGGATGCCGGCGATCGTGCGCAACCTGCTGCGCACCGTCGACGCCCTGCCGTTTGGGTATGCGCTGGGCCTGGTTACCTGCCTGTTTGATGCCCATGGCCGTCGCCTCGGCGATCTGGTCGCCGGCTCGTTGGTGGTACATACGCCGCCACGCCCGGCTACGCCACCGGCCCGCATCGATACCGTGCTGGCGCCGCCGCTGCCGCTGCAGCCCGGCGAACAGGCCGCGCTGGTCGCCTATGCCGATCGTGCCCCGGCGCTGTCGCCCGGACGCCAGCATGAGCTGGCCGACATCATCAGCGGGCTCAGCCAGGAGCGGGGTCAGGCCGGCGTGCTGCGCCTGTATGCGATGGCCAACTGGTTGCTGGGGCGGCGATGAGACAGGAACAGTTCGTCACCCGCTACCAGCACGAATGGCAGCAGTTCGAGGACTGGCTGCAACGTCGTGGCGAGCGCTCGCGGAAGCAGCGCCACGACACCGACCCCGACCTGCTGGGCGACGAGACCATCCCGCAGCGCTATCGGCGCCTGTGCCAGCAACTGGCGCTGGCGCGCCGTCGCGGCTACAGCCCGCAACTGGTTGAACAGCTCCAGCAGCTGATGCAGCGTGGTCACAACCTGCTGTACCGCACACCCGCACCGCGCTGGCAGCGCGTGGTCGAATTCCTGTTCGCCGACTTCCCCAGCACCGTGCGCAGCCAGGCCGGAGCGATGTGGGTGGCCTGCGCATTGTTCGTTGTTCCGCTGGTCGGCATCTTCGTCCTGCTGCAGTACAAACCCGAACTCATCCACATGCTGCTGGACCCGCGCCAGGTCGCACAGATGGAGAAAATGTACGATCCGGCCGCCGACCATCTTGGCCGCGACAGCGGCACCGATTGGGCGATGTTCGGCCACTACATCATGAACAACATCAGCATCGGCCTGCGCACCTTCGCCAGCGGGCTGTTGGCCGGTATCGGCACCATCCTTGTGCTGCTGTTCAACGGCGTCACCATTGGCGCCGTGGCCGGACACCTGCAGCAGATAGGCTCGGGCGATCCGTTCTGGCGCTTTGTGGTGGGCCACGCGCCGTTCGAGTTGACCGCCATCGTCATCGCCGGTGGCGCCGGCCTGCAGTTGGGGCTGCGGCTGCTGGCACCGGGCCGCAAGCGCCGTATCGACGCCTTGATCGAAGGCGGTGTTATTGGTGCACGACTGTGCCTGGGCGTGGCTTTCATGCTGCTGGTGGCCGCTTTCATCGAGGCCTTCTGGTCTTCGATTGCCTGGGTGCCGATGTGGGGCAAGCTC
This sequence comes from Stenotrophomonas sp. STEN031, assembly GCF_056759975.1. Lineage (NCBI taxonomy): Bacteria > Pseudomonadati > Pseudomonadota > Gammaproteobacteria > Lysobacterales > Lysobacteraceae > Stenotrophomonas > Stenotrophomonas sp. STEN031. The sequence goes on along the minus strand of NZ_JBRREA010000003.1, from coordinate 75,185 downwards.
AGCGTGTCGGCGGTGCTGTGGACGGTGGTGCTGGTATGGCTGTGGCGCGGCGGACGTGGAGCGGGTCATGCGGATTGATCGACTCGACGTCGTGCTGCGCGCGCGCTCGCAATGGGAAGCGATGGAGCTGGGCACCGCGCTGGTGCGCCGGCATGCCGCCGCCATCTGGAAGCCCTGGATACTGCTGACCCTGCCGGTGTTCGCGGTGCTCAATCTGCTGGGCTGGTGGCTGGACAACTTCTGGCTGTCCAGCTTCATCCTGTGGTGGCTCAAGCCTGCCTTCGAGCGCATTCCGCTGTATGTGATCTCGCGCGGCGCATTCGGTGCCGAACCCGGTACCCGGGAAACCCTGCGCGCGCAATGGAACTGGGGCTGGCGCGGATTGGGAGCCTACCTCGGCTGGCGCCGGCTCAGCCCCGCCCGTTCGCTGTTGATGCCGGTCGACCTGTTGGAAGGTGGCGATGCCGCGCAACGACGCGGGCGCCGGCATGCGCTCGGGGGGGCCAGCTATGGCCACGCCTCGTTGCTCACCTGGGTATGCTGGCACTTCGAGGCCATGTTGCAGTTTGCCGGCGTCGCCCTGGTTTTCATGTTCGTGCCGGTGGAACTGTTGTCCGAATCCCTGCGCGCCACCTGGGAACTGATTGGCGAAGACACGCCGGCCTGGGCATGGATAGGCTTCAATCTGCTGGCCTGGTTGGCCATGAGCCTGATCGGCCCGTTCTACAGCGGTGCTGGCTTCGGCCTGTATCTGAACCGCCGCACCCAGCTGGAAGCCTGGGATGTGGAGATCGCCTTCCGCCGCCTGCGTGAGCGTCTGGCCGGCCTGGCGCCGATGCTGGTGTTGCTGTTGGCCGTGTTCGCACTGCCATCACTGCAGGCGCGGGCGCAGGAGACCGCCGAGCCCCCCGGCAGCAGCAGCCACGGCAACCACAAGGGCACCTCAGCAGCAGCGCCCGAAGCCACGACGGCAACCACACCCCAACAGTTGTTTGGCGATGCGCCTGCAGATACCGCCGGCTTCCGCCAGGCGGCGGCACGCGCTTACGAAGATCCGCAGCTGGGTGCCAAGCGCAGCGTCACCCGCTGGGTCAGGAAGGCCTCGGACAAGACGCCCGAAGCCGATGACGACAGCAACAAGCCTGATCCCGGCCCCCTGCTGGAGGGCATCGCCAAGTTCGCCGCGCTGATCGGCGAAAGCATCCTGTGGATCCTGCTCGGCATTGTGCTGGTGATACTCGCACTGACCGCACGCTGGTGGCTGCCCTGGTTCCGCGGCGATGGTCGCAGCACCCGCAACGTACAGGCACCGGTGCTGCAGGAAGCCCTGCAGCTGCCGGAAGTGCTGCCGCCGGACATCCTCGGCAGCGCGCGCCGGCTATGGCGCGAGGGCAAGCCGCGGCACGCACTGGCACTGCTGTACCGCGCGTCGGTTGAAGTGCTGGTCGAACGCGGCAACGTCGTGTTGCCGCCGGGCGCCACCGAAGCGCAATGCCTGCGTGCATCGCGCAAGATGCCGCAGGAGGCCGACCGCAACCTGTTCGCACGCATGGTGCGGACCTGGCAGTACGCCGCCTATGCCGGCCGCCTGCCCAGCGACGAGGCCTTCGATGCGCTGATCAAGGACCTGCACCAGCAGTACGGGTGGCCGGCATGAACGCCGCCGTACGCAATGCACTGATCATCGGCCTGCTGTTGCTGACCGCGTTGATCGCGTTCTGGTTCTTTCGCAATTTCGAGAAATCCAGCGAAGAAATCACCCTGCCCGCTTATGGCGAGCCCACTTACAACGCGCTGTACGCACTGCGCGAAACCCTGATCCGCGATGGCGCCAAGGCCGAAACCCGGCGCAAGCTCGACCTGCCGGCCATGCAGCTGCAGCCGGGCGACAGCGTGCTGATGCTCGACGACCCGCGCTTGCTGACCCCTGCGCAGGTCGAGAGCCTGCTGGACTGGGTGCAGTTTGGCGGCCACCTGCTGCTGCGCGTGCCCGATGCCGACGAAGACCTGGATGGCGACGAACAGGGCCTGCTGGAACGCCTGGGCGTGGTCACCAGCGACGCAGCAGCTCGCTGCCAGGTTTGGCAGGTGCCGGGACAGGCCTCGCACGACGAATTCTGCAGCGGCAATCGTTTCACCCTTACCGACAGGATCCGCGCCGAGCTGCGCTGGGCCGATGGCGGCGGTGATGACACGCTGGCCTATGCCCGCCTGCGTTACGGCCTGGGCCGTGTGGACATCCTTGGCGACATGGATTTCCTGCTCAACGGCGCAGGCGCGGGCGACCCTGGCCTGCGCGATCTTCCGCACCGCGATCTCGCCCGCCTGGTGCTGGCCCCCAACTACGGCAAGGGCACAACGCACCTGATCTACGCGATGGAACTGCCATCGCTGTGGAAGACGCTGTTCGAACGTGGCTGGCCGGTATGGTTGCCGCTGCTGCTCGCCCTGCTTGCGTGGCTGTGGATGCGCTGCCAGCGTTTCGGCGCGCTGCTGCCCTCGCCGCGCGAAGACCGCCGCTCGCTGCTGGAACATGTGCGTGCCAGTGGCGAGCACCTGCACCGCTACCGCAAGTCCCCGTTGCTGTACGACGCAGTCCGCCAGGCCTTCCTCGCCCGCCTGCGCCGGCGCGCGCCGGTGGCTGCCGCATTGACCGGCGAGGCCCAGGCACAGGCGATTGCCGACCACCTGCAATGGCCCATCAGCCGTGTGCAGACCGCCTTGCAGATTCCCCCTTCGCAGGACGACATCGCCCTGCGCGACCGCATCCGCTTGCTCATCCAGATGAGAAACCAGCTATGACCGACACCTTCACTCCGCCCGCCCTCCCCGGCGCTGCAGCGACGCCGGCTCCCGCAGCGGTCAACACGGTTCTGATCGAACGCGTCGAGCGCATCCGCGAAGCGGTCGGCCATGCCTTTATCGGCCAGAGCGATGTGCTGGACCAGATCCTGATCGCCTTGCTGGCCGGCGGCCACGTACTGATCGAAGGCGTGCCCGGCTTGGGCAAGACACTGCTGGTGCGCGCCCTGGCACAGGCGCTGGAGCTGGACTACGCGCGCGTGCAGTTCACCCCGGACCTGATGCCCAGCGACGTCAGCGGTCATGCGGTCTATGACCCCAAGACCGAAAGCTTCAAGATCCGTCGCGGCCCGGTGTTCACCAATCTGCTGCTGGCCGACGAAATCAACCGCGCGCCGGCCAAGACCCAGTCCGCGCTGCTGGAAGTGATGCAGGAAGGCCAGGTCACCATCGAAGGCAAAGCCTTCTCGCTGACCCCACCCTTCCTGACCCTGGCCACGCAGAACCCGGTGGAGCAGGAAGGTACCTATCCGCTGCCGGAAGCGCAGCTGGACCGTTTCCTGCTGAAGGTATTGATCGACTACCCCCAGCTGGAGGACGAGAAGCAGATGGTGCAGGCCATCACCACCGGCCGCACCGCCAGCGACTTCAACCTCACCCAGGTGCCGCGCGTGCTCAGCGGAGCCGACGTGGTCGAGCTGCAGAAAGCGGTGGCGGCAATCACCGTTGATCCGCAGGTGATCGACTACGCGGTGCGCATTGTTGCCGCCACCCGCAAGTGGCCGGGCATCGCGCTGGGCGCCGGCCCGCGCGGCAGCATCGCGCTGGTGCGTGCGGCACGAGCGCAGGCCGTATTGTCCGGCCGCGATTTTGTCACCCCGGATGACGTCCGCGAGATCGCCAAGCCAGCACTGCGTCACCGCATCGCACTTGCCCCGGAACTGCAGATCGAAGGCCAATCCGCCGATGACGCCCTGACCGCACTGCTCGCCAAGGTAGAGGCCCCGCGCAAGTGAGGAATGCGGCAAGCATCTACGGCCAAGCCCGTGCCCCCGACCCCGCGCGCGCAGCGCGCCGGAGTGCTTGGGTGACGGCGGCTGTTGCCTCTGCTTCGGATTTGGATTTGGATTTGGCTTCTGCTTCTGATCTAGCCCCCTCCCTTGCGTGCGCAGCACGGAGGGGAGGGCTGGGGAGGGGTGCTTCTGCTTCTGCTTCTGCTTCTGCTTCTGCTTCTGCTCCTGCTTTTGCTCCTGCTGCAGCGCTTTCCCCATCAACACCAACACACAAAACAACCAGGGCCACGCAGTGAGACCCGCTCCCCTACTGATCGCCCTGCTGGTGCTCTGGAGCCTGCTTGGCCTGCCAGTCGCCCTGCACTACCTGCCGATGCAGGCATGGACCATCAGCGCAGCTGCAATCGCCCTGTTCGCAGCGCTCGATCTGCTGCTGCTGTGGCGCAAACCCAGTCCGCAGGTGCGGCGCGAACTCCCCGACTCCCTCGCCTTGGGCGTCGAACGTGAGACATGGCTGCAACTGGATTCCTACGGCAAGCAGCGCGTCGACGTATTCGACCTGCTGCCCGATGGCTGGAACAGTGACGGCCTACCACGCCGCTTGAAGCTGGGCAAAGCCAGCGAAACCCGTTTCAGCTACCGCTTCACCCCGACCAATCGCGGCACGTTCGTATTCGATGGCGTGCACCTGCGCCTGCATTCGCCGCTGCGCCTCTGGCGCCAACAACGCACGGTTGGCACGCCACAAACGGTGCGTGTCTATCCCAACTTCGCTCCGCTCACCCGCTTCGCCCTGCTGAGCGCGGAGATGGCCTCGCGGTTGGTCGGCGCCCACCTCAAGCGCCGTCGTGGCGAAGGCACCGACTTCCACCAGATGCGCGAGTACCGCGTTGGCGACAGCCTGCGCCAGATCGACTGGAAGGCCACCTCGCGCGCGCGCAAGCTGATCTCGCGCGAGTACCAGGATGAAAAGAACCAGCAGCTGGTGATGATGATAGACACTGGTCGGCGGATGATGGCGGACGAAGGCGGCCTGTCGCATTTCGACCACGTGCTCAATGCCTCGTTGGTGGTCTCGTATCTGGCATTGCGCCAGGGCGACGGTGTCGGCCTGTTCGCCAGTGGTGGCGACAGTCGCTGGGTCGTTCCCAAGCGCGGCATGGGGGCGATCGACAGCCTGCTGCGCGCCAGCTATGACCTGCAGCCCAGGCCCGTGGCGACCGACTACCTTGCCGCGGCCACCGAGTTGTCGTTGCGTCAATCGCGACGCAGCCTGGTGATGCTGGTCACCAACGTGCGTGACGAAGACATCGAAGACCTGCTCGCTGCCGTGCGCCTGCTGCAGAAGCGGCATCTGGTCTGTGTCGCCAGCCTGCGCGAGCGCGAACTTGATCAGGCCTTGGCACGCGATGTGGAAACCGTACCCGAGGCGATACAGGCCGGTGCCATTGCCGCCTACCTGCAGCAGCGCAGCGATGCCCATGAAGCACTGCGCAGCCACCGGGTGATGGTATTGGACGTCACCGCCGAAGAGCTGCCTGCAGCGCTGGTAGAACGCTATCTGGCGGTAAAGCGCGACGGCCTGCTGTAAACCATCAGCCCCGGCTTTGCGACTCACGCCGCTCCCACGACCCGACCATGGCCCTCACCGACCACGCCACTGTAGTGCCGAGCCATGCTCGGCAAGGGCCTTACCGACCCTGCCCATGTAGTGCCGAGCCATGCTCGGCAGGGGGCCTTACCGGTAAAGCCTCAGCCGAGCATGGCTCGGCTCTACAGTAACGCTGGCTTCGCGGCTTACGCCGCTCCCACACGTCAACCACTCAAAGATAGATACGCGTCGTGCCCTGCGGTGCATCGTCGATGATGGCATGCGGCAGGAAGCGCGCACTGTCACGGGTGATGCGGCTGTTGTCCTCGCGGATGCCCACACCACAGGCGCGATCGCCCACCACCCAACTGCCCACCAGCGGGTAGTTGCCCTCGAACACCGGCAAGGCATGAAACGCCTGGCGGATGCTGGGCCCGCTGTACGGCCCTTCGCTTTCCTGCCAGCTGCCATCGTTCATATGCATGGCCACGTTGGCACCTTCGCGCGAATGCAGCGGCTTGCGCACCCAGCCGGCCGGCAGTGCGCTGCCGTCATCGAAATACGATTCGAGCAGGTTCGGGTGGCCACGATGGCGCTGCCACAACAACGGCAGGATGCCCTTGTTGCTCAACACCGCCTTCCATGCCGGTTCCAGCAACTGCACGCCCGAACGCGGCAAGGCCGCGCCGAATTCCTCGCGCATCAGGTCTTCCAGCGGGTACAGCTTGAACAGGCTGCCAATCACCACATCGTCCAGATCGGTGAAACGGCCGTCTTCGGACAGGCCGATATCCTCGATGGCGATGGCCGCCCCACGCAGCCCGGCCTGCGCCGCACAATCGCGCAGGTAGGCGACCGTCCCCTGGTCTTCCTCGGACTCGCCCACCGCACTGAAATACAGCGGCGGCGGCAGGCGCGAGGCCAGTTCGGCAAAACGCTCCACCAGGGTTTCGTGGAGGGAGTTGAACTGATCGGCCTGCTGCGGCAAGGCGCCACGGTTGCGCTGGTCCTCCAGCCATTGCCACTGGAAGAACGAGGCCTCGTACAGCGAGGTGGGCGTGTCGTAGTTCAGCTCGTACAGCTTGGCCGGGCCGTTGCCGTCATAGGCAAAATCCAGGCGGCCGTAGAGATGTGGGTCGCGGCGACGCCAGCTTTCGGCGATCCAGTCGCGGAACGCCTCAGGGATGGCCAGCTGCGCCATCAGCGCCTCGCTGCCCACCACTTCGCCCACCAGATCCAGCGCCATGGCATGCAACTCGGCGCTGGGGTCCTCGATATCGTTTTCGATCTGGCGCAGGGTGAACGCGTAATACGCGCTTTCATCCCAGTAGGGCGCACCGTCGATGGTGTGGAAGCGGAAACCGGCTTCGGCAGCACGGTCCCGCCAGTTGCCACGCTCGGCAATTGCAACGCGCTTCACTGCATCAACCGCCGACGCTGCTGCGGCCGCCGCTACGGGCACCAAAACCGCCACGGCTGGCGGTGACGGCGCGGTTGGGCTCGGCGCTGACCGGCGCCAGGCCCGCCTTGCCGGCACCAATGCCGCTGGCCGTGTTCAGGCCACCACTGCCGCCCGGCGCGGGCTTGGCCCAACCGTTGGCGTTGTCCTTGAAGGCCGGCTGCGATGCCGGCGGTGCGGCCACGGCGCCACGGCTGCCGTTGAGCATCTGCGACATGAAGAAGCCCATCATCATCGGCCCGATGAACGAGGTGCCGGCGCTGGTCTGCTGCTGCACGCACTGTTCGGCCGGATACTCCTTGGCGCACTCTTCCTTGCTGGCGTACTTGGGCGCGGCATCGGCGGACTGCTTCTGCGCGGTGGCGAAGGCCTCGCGGCAGCTGGACGGATTGCCGGTGGCCTCGGAGCAGGCTTCCACCGAGGTGTACAGCCCTTCCTGCACCTGCACGGTTTCTTCCTTCTGGCAGGCGGTCAGCAGCAGCGGCACGGCGCTCATCAGCACCAGTGCGGTGGCCTTGGATCGCTTCATGGTCGGTTCCCCGTCAATGTGATTCCCCAATGATGCCCGATGCAGGCTGCAAGGCGGAAACCGGAATGTTCCTGAAGCTGAATCGCGTTTCAGCTGAGGGGGACGAGGGGCTGATGTGGCGGGGTCTCAGGGGGCTTCTTTGCTGCTACGGGATTACTTGTCCGACGCTGCTGGGTGGGCCGAGAGCGAGAGCTAAAAGCCAGAGCTAAAAGCACCCCTCCCCAACCCTCCCCTGCGCTACGCGCAAGGGAGGGGGCTGTCTGCTGCGCGCGTTCAGATCGCAAGCAAGCCGCTTTTACCCCCTCCCTTGCGCGCAGCGCAGGGGAGGGTTGGGGAGGGGTGCCTTTTGCTTTTGCTTTTGCTTCCGCTTTGCCTTTGCCTGGCTCTGGCTTTGGGACTGGCGCTGCCTCCGGCCCCCACCACTTCCACCCAGCCCCATTCGAAACCCCAACCAATCGCCCAATTCCACCCTCAAACCACCGCAAACCAATGGTTGCAGCTGCAACCTGGAACTTCATGCAGAATCAATCGCACTGCACTTCTGCCAGCCCGTTCCCGCTCGCCCCATGCCTGAATACCGCTCTAAAACCTCCACCGCCGGTCGCAACATGGCCGGCGCCCGCGCCCTGTGGCGTGCCACCGGCATGACCGATGGCGATTTCCACAAGCCCATCGTCGCGGTGGTCAATTCCTTCACCCAGTTCGTGCCCGGCCACGTGCACCTGAAGGACCTTGGCCAGCTCGTCGCGCGCGAGATTGAAGCGGCCGGCGGCGTGGCCAAGGAGTTCAATACCATCGCCGTGGATGACGGCATCGCCATGGGCCATGACGGCATGCTGTATTCGCTGCCCAGCCGCGAGATCATCGCCGACTCGGTCGAGTACATGGCCAATGCGCACTGCGCCGACGCGCTGGTATGCATTTCCAACTGCGACAAGATCACCCCGGGCATGCTGATGGCCGCGCTGCGCCTGAACATCCCGGCCGTGTTCGTTTCCGGCGGACCGATGGAAGCCGGCAAGACCAAGCTGGCCGAGCACAAGCTGGACCTGATCGACGCCATGGTCGCCGCCGGCGACGAGAAGGTCAGCGACGAACAGGTTGCGGCCATCGAACGCAGCGCCTGCCCTACCTGCGGCTCCTGCTCGGGCATGTTCACCGCCAACTCGATGAACTGCCTGACCGAAGCGCTGGGCCTGTCGTTGCCCGGCAACGGCACTGTCGTGGCCACGCACAGCGACCGCGAGGCGCTGTTCAAGCGCGCCGGCCGGCTGATCGTCGAGCTGTGCCACCGCTGGTATGGCGGCGAGGAAGCCAATGTATTGCCGCGCGGCATCGCCACCTTCGAAGCCTTCGAGAATGCGATGACGCTGGATATCGCCATGGGCGGCTCCACCAACACCATCCTGCACCTGCTGGCCGCCGCACAGGAAGCCGAGGTTGCCTTCGACCAGCGCGATATCGACCGCCTGTCGCGGCGCGTACCGCAGCTGTGCAAGGTGGCCCCGAACACGCAGAAGTACCACATCGAAGACGTGCACCGCGCCGGCGGCATCATGGCCATTCTTGGCGAGCTGGCGCGCGGCGGCCTGCTGCATACCGATGCCTCCACCGTGCACAGCCGCACGCTCGGCGACGCCATCGCGCAATGGGATGTCACCCAGACCCGGGACGAAGCCGTGCACCAGTTCTACAAGGCAGGCCCGGCCGGGATTCCCACCCAGGTGGCCTTCAGCCAGTCCACGCGCTGGCCCTCGCTGGACCTGGACCGTGCCGATGGCTGCATCCGCGATGTGGGCCATGCGTTCTCCAGCGAAGGCGGCCTGGCCGTGCTGTACGGCAATCTCGCCGCCGACGGCTGCGTGGTGAAAACCGCAGGCGTGGATGAATCCATCCACGTGTTCGAAGGCAATGCCCGCGTGTATGAAAGCCAGGACGCGGCGGTCAAGGGCATCCTCGGCAACGAGGTGCAGGCCGGCGACGTGGTGGTGATCCGCTACGAAGGCCCGAAGGGCGGTCCCGGCATGCAGGAAATGCTGTACCCGACCAGCTACCTGAAATCCAAGGGTCTGGGCAAAGCCTGTGCGCTGCTCACCGACGGCCGTTTCTCCGGCGGCACCTCCGGCCTGAGCATCGGCCACTGCTCGCCCGAAGCCGCTGGCGGTGGCACCATCGGCCTGGTGCGTGACGGCGACCGCATCCTGATCGACATCCCGCAGCGTGGCATCAACCTGCTGGTGGACGATGCCGAACTCGCACGCCGCCGCAGCGAACAGGATGCCAAGGGCTGGAAGCCGGCCGAGGCACGCCCGCGCAAGGTAAGCACCGCACTCAAGGCCTATGCCCTGCTCGCCACCAGCGCCGACAAGGGCGCGGTGCGCGACAAGGCGCTGCTGGACGGTTGACCGTGCAAGTGGGCGCGGCAGAATGTGGCCATGAACACGGCCACCCCCTGCCCGCCCCCGCTGCCTGCCATCGCCAGCTGCTTGTGGAATGGCCACCCGTATCGGGTGACGGCTGCCGAGCTGGGGGCTTACGTGGATGCCCACCTTCCCGCACTGCTGTGGGACTTCGACATCCACACCGAGCGTATCGACCCTGACGGCATCGTGCTGGACGAAGACGATCTTCCGCCCGATGCGCTGCACCTTCGTGTGCATGACTGCCCGGCTTTCAGCAGCGGCCCGGGCGCAGTGGCGCACTGGACCGACATCGCCGGCATGCAGATCAGGTTCGCCAGCAAGGACGAACCCGAAGTACTGCTCTACACCGGCGAGCACCTTGCCCTCGACAACGGCGGCTTTGCGCTGAGTGAACGCGACGGCCAATTATGGATAGCGCTCAATGGCCATTGCGATGGCATGCATGGCCCGGCCAGGATCGAAGTGCTCGCGCCGTTGACGTTCACCACCATTGCCTGCGGGCGCCGCGATCAGGCCCAGGCCCGCGAACACATCGCAACCGTGGTTGACCCCGACCACTACGCATTTGAATGTGACGAGTACGGTGTTGCACGCTTCCGCCCGATTCACAGGCGCTGATCGTCAGGCTCACGGGTACTTTCCAGCACCGACAAAGCCGGCACCGGCAGCCGATCCAAGGGACTGAGCACGGCACCGGCACCGCGCCCCAATACATGTGTGTAGATCTGTGTCGTGGCGATGTCCTTATGGCCCAGCAGTCCCTGCAGCGTACGGATGTCGCAGCCCGCGTCCAGCAGATGGGTGGCAAAACAGTGCCGCAGGGTATGGCAGCTCGCCGGCTGCAGGATTGCCACCTGCAAGCGCGCCTGCTTGATCGCCCGCTGCAGCACTTCCTCACTGAGATGATGGCGGCCACGCCGCCCCGTGCGTGGGTCGCGGGACATCCTGTGCGACGGGAACAGGTACTGCCAGCCCGGTTGTACGTCAGCTGATGGGTACTTCCTTGCCAAGGCATTCGGCAGATGGACCCGTCCCCCGCCTGCAGCAAGATCACGTTGATGCTGAAACAACACCTGCTCGCGCTGCTGCAGCAAGCGATCACGCAGCGACACTGGCAACGGAACACGCCTATCCTTGTTGCCCTTGCCGGCACGCACGCAGATTTCACTGCGCGCAAAGTCCACATCCTTGACCCGCAAGCGAAGGCATTCCATCAGTCGCATGCCCGTGCCATACAGCAGACGCGCCATCAGTGCGGTGACACCTTCCGGGATTGCCGACAACAGCCGGGCAACATCCTCCACAGGCAGAACGACGGGCAAACGTTTGGGGCGCTTCGCACGCACAACGTCCTGCAACCATGGCAGTTCCAATCGCAGCACCTCGCGATAGAGGAACAACAACGCCGCCAACGCCTGGTTCTGGGTGGCTGGCGCTACCTTGCCTTCCGTCGCCAGCCGGCTGAGGAATGCCGCAACCTCATCACCGCCCATCTCGCGGGGATGGCGCTTTCCGTTGGCCAGGATGAACCGCCTGATCCACCCCAGATAGGCCTGCTCGGTACGGATGCTGTAGTGCCGCAAACGGATCTGTGCCCTGACGCTATCCAGCAATCGCGGCGGCTGCGCCGGTGTTACACCGCTTGGAACAGGGTCGTAACGCATAGGCCGCTCCCAAGCGGTAGTTTCCGGGAAGCATGCAGTCCGGCTTTGGCTGCCCCTATCGGCTAAATCCATGATTCGACGTGGGAATTTCTTAATTTGAAAGCGGCAAGAAAACAGGGATACTCTGCTCTACACCGCTGTTAGGCGGTCCAATACGAGTTAGGCTTTAGAGAGCGCAAATGGCAGGCCAAGTCACGCAGCTACGCGAACTGATCGAAAACCGCCTTCTAGAGGCACCAAGTGTGTCTCTTGTTGATGTCCTTGCAGCTTTCGATCACCAAAACCATTGTCTGCCCACCACGTGGCGCTGGAATCAAGCGATCGCGGAGGTAGCAGAGCCTTTGGTCTTGTCCGCTGACAGAACCCACGTAGAGCTCTCTACCGGGCCCAAGCTTGCCAAACTATCGGACTCAGACGTTTCCCGTGTTATTGCACTGTACCTGAGGGCTGTTCGGCATAAGCAGCCAGGGTACGAGGCCTAACAATTCATTCAAGCCGAACCCGCTGCGCGGGTCGGCTTAATTCCGGAGTTAGGCCACCTAGAAAGATGAGCGATTTTCTTCTAATTCTGCTTGTTCCAGTGCTCGCTTCTTTAGCCTGTCTTGTATGGCTTACGGCCCGCCGTTCGCTGGCATCTCTTCGAGCCGCGCTGACTTGCTCTAGTCTCTCATTGCTAGTCTGGGCTTGGGCATACTGGCAATTTCGCGACGGCATCGGGCTTGGGCAAGAGCCCTCACAGGGTCTGGCGGCTGTACAAAACTTCGTCGGGCTTGCTTGGGTTCCGTTGCTGGGGTGCCTGGTGTTCTCAGTTGTATCAGTAGCCGTTTACCGCACGCGCAGAGTTCGCTACGGTGCGGCCTAACAGCCGAACCCGCTGCGCGGCGCGGCTTAATTCCAGACTTAGGCAGCAAATCCAGGTACCGTCGAACTCACAAGGAAGCGAAGATGACTGACTGCACGCCAGACCACCAAGGCAATATCACGTGCCCCAGCTGCGGAAACGTTTATTTAGGCGATAGCAACTGCCACACAGTTCCTGCTCCAAGCGGTAGCGGCGGTTGCACTAAGCGGTGTCACTGTCCGTCCTGCGGTGATTCTTGTTGCATGGAGCGCGATCGACCAGGGCTTAAGCCTTGGTGATAGCCCCGCTGCCTAACAATTCATTCAAGCCGACCGCTGCTTCGCAGCGTCGGCTTAATTCAGGCGTTAGGCGGCAGTGGTTTGGGTTGGCTGGCCCCTCTTCTTTCGGCCGCAACATCGGCAAGTCACCGGTCGGCTCCGGGTAGCAGCACCAACTGTTCTCGGCATCGGCAAGCGCATCATTTCGCCTTACGCTTCACTGCCCCACCGCAATCATTTCATCACACTTCGGCGGCTACGCGCGGCAGGGTTTCCCAGGCAAGCTCCACCCAGCGAGCTGTGGCATGATCGGTTCGCATTGGGTTGCACAAGCAAGGCAGCATTGGCCCGGGGAGCGGTAAGGGCCACAGCCGCCTAACAGTTCATTCAAGCCGAACCCGCTTCGCGGGTCGGCTTAACTCAGGCGTTAGGCGGCAGTGGGTTGGGTTGGCTGGGCCCTCTTCTTTCGACCGCAACATCAGCAAGTCACCGGTCGGCTCCGGGTAGCAGCACCAACTGTTATTGGCATCGGCAAGCTCGTCATTTCGTCTTACGCTTCACTGCCCCACCGCAATCATTTCATCGCACTCCGGCGGCTACGCGCGGCAAGGTTTCCCAGGCAAGCTCCACCCCACAAGCTGTGGCATGATCGGCTCACGTTGGGTTGCACAAGCAAGGCAGCATTGGCCCGGGGAGCGGTAAGTGGCCACAGCCGCCTAACAATTCATTCAAGCCGAACTCGCTTCGCGAGTCGGCTTAATTCCAGAGTTAGGCATCAGATCATGCGCATCGAGAACGTCGAGATCTACTCAGACCAATCGAATATGCCCGTTGTCCGGCATCCTGGTCGCAAGTTCCCGGGATTGCTTGTGCAAGGCGACACTCTTCATGCGCTATGCGTCCAGACTGCCGTGGCGCTCTCAGATAGTCCTGCCGCAGTAGATGAGCTTCGTGATCTACACGGCACCCTGCTCGCCATGCTTGAGCACTATAAGTCCGTACTCGATGAGCATCAGATCAGCCTCCCTTTCGCGGAGACGCCGGATGCCTAACAGTTCATTCAAGCCGAACCCGCTTCGCGGGTCGGCTTAATTCCGGAGTTAGGCGGCAGTGGGTTGGGTTGGCTGGCCCCTCTTCTTTCGGCAGCAACATCGGCAAGTCACTGGTCGGCTCCGGGTAACAGTCCCAACTGTGCCTGGCAGCGGCAAGCCCGCCACTTCGCCTTACGCTTCACCGCCCCACCGCAACCATTTCATCGCACTTCGGCGGCTACGCGCGGCAGGGTTTCCCAGGCAAGCTCCACCCTGCAAGCTGTGGCATGATCGGCTAGCGTTGAGTTGCACAAGCAGGGCAGCATTGGCCCAGAGTCGGTAACTGGCCACAGCCGCCTAACAGTTCATTCAAGCCGAACTCGCTTCGCGAGTCGGCTTAATCTCAGAGTTAGGCGCCGTGAGATCCATCCACTACCTAGTTATCGCAACCCTCGCTCTATTATTCGGATCGCTCTCGGCTTCTGCCGAAGGCCCAGAAAAAGCTGAGACCGTTTCCATCGTCCAGCTCCTCGCAAATCCCGAAAAGTACGAGGGCAAACTAATCAGCGCACGCGGATTTGTACGCCTCGAGTTCGAGGGGAATGCCATATACCTGCACAAGGAAGACTATGAGCAGAGCCTCTACTCAAACGGACTCTGGCTCAACGCCAAAGACTGCAAACGCGTCGACGGCCAAGAATTCGACACTGGCTACGCTTGGGTCACAGCACACTTCACGGCAAGGCACCACGGCCACATGGGGCTGTGGTCTGGTGCACTTGAGGATGTTCGAGACTGCAGTGAGTGGCCGCCTTACCGGGCTGGCACCTAACAGTTCATTCAAGCCGAACCCGCTTCGCGGGTCGGCTTAATTCCGGAGTTAGGCGCGATGACCACTGCTACGCAGAGAGAAATGCGGAAGTCCGACCTAGCCGTTCTGGCAGCACTTGTAGCACTCGCCATCGCAGGAATCTTATTTAGGGATGCAATTGGGCTGATTGGATTCCTTGTTCTTCTAGTCGCCGCGCTGATACAACTAGTACGAGTCCTTTTCTTCATGGGAAGCCGAAAGAAACTTAAGGATTTATGGGAGGCGCTTCGAGATGCAATCTGGGGACTTTGAGTTCACAAGCAGCATGGCTTTCGCGCCTAACAGTTCATTCAAGCCTACGCCGCTTCGCGGCGCGGCTTAGTTCCAGAGTTAGGCATGACAAGAGTCCTTCCGATCGCCGTTGTCCTGAGTCTTGCACTCACCGCCTGCGGGAGCCAGGCGGGCATTCCCCTCGATCATGGGTGGGCGCCACCTGGCGCTTGTGTGTTTGTGGGCAACCGGGCCGACAAGCATTACTGCGCTACAACATCTACGCAGCTACTCTCCAATCCCGATGTATATGACGGCCAATTGATACAAGTTGCCGGCATCGTCGTGGCTTCATCCGATGGAGGTGATGCCTACTTGTTTCTCACTCGTGAAGCATTCGATGGAGGAGAACCTTACGGCACAGTCAATTTGAAAGGTCCGGACGCGCTTGCTCTAGCGAGGTTTGCTCATCAGTCGAACTCCATTCATACACCTGTCCAAGCTCGGGTTTCTGGCAGGTTTCGTCTTTACGGTCTGGCGCCTGATGGCTCGAGAGTCGCCCAAGGTGGGAACGATACTTTTCGCTTTGGAGCTATCGATGAAATCGAATGGCGACCCTAGAGAGGAAGGAAAACAGGTGGGTAGAGTCGGATCTTTCCATCCATTCTCAGCATGGCATCTGATCAATCATGCCTAACCGTTCATTCAAGCCGAACCCGCTTCGCGGGTCGGCTTAACTCAGGCGTTAGAGCTCATGGACACATCGTCGTTAGCCAAGAATCTTCTCCCCCAACCTGACCTTTCTTTTGGCATAGGTGGCATAGGGTTCTTCTCACTTGCCGCGCTAACCGAAGAACAGAACGGGTACGAAGGGCCTGACTGGAATCAGAGTTGGCTCGTCTTAGCCAGAGAAACCGCATGTGGCGACCCGATCTTCATTGATCAGTCCCAGGCATCATTGCCGGTGTATACCGCCATGCATGGCATGGGCTACTGGGAGACCACCCCAGTCGCGGTTCCTGGCATCAATTCTTGGCCGCCCTCAAGTTCGTTCGTCCTTACACAAGGCGCAGAGAGCATCCCGTTGGGCTGGAGGAGAACCCACTTACGGCGGAGGAACAGCTTGCTCTTAAAGTCGGCTTATCCAACATCCTTGGCTCACCGGTTCCAACTTTCTGGGACTCACTACTGGCGCCGTATGAGCCCTAACAGTTCATTCAAGCCGACCCCGCTGCGCGGGTCGGCTTAATTCCGGAGTTAGGCCGCCAACGATATCAATGCACACGACTCTTGCTTTCTTACCGCTCTTATATAGCCCCGCCCTGACTGCCGCGAGGTTCGATCCAGAGCCCTTGGGCATGATTCAGGCCGAGGTTGGTCAAGCTTGCAAAGTAGTACCGATCGAATCCACTCTTTCACTCGCCGGAAACAATGGGCTCAGGATAGAACGATGGAATGCAAGGACATGCAAAGGTCTAGCTACATATGGGGCCTCGTACCGTCGTATGCAGTTCTTTCCCGGCCATGACACTCCGTATGCAATTCGTCGCATCGAGTAGCAGTACGCGGCCTAACAGTTCATTCAAGCCGAACTCGCTTCGCGAGTCGGATTCCGGAGTTAGCGGGCATGGGGAAATTGTCGAAAACTGTCGTTTTCTTGGCAGCAGCTTTGGCAGGCTGCGACAGCATTGATGTCGCGGAGACTTCATACCCCGACATGGCGGCAGCAGCTTCGCGCGGCGGCATTTCAAGTGGCTGGATTCCCGAGTGGCTCCCCGCCAGTTCAACTAATCTTCGCGAAATCCATAACATCGACACAAATGAAAGCGCCCTAGCATTCAACATCACAAACAGCGGTAGCTGGCGTCCACCCAATCAATGCCAGGCTGTCCTGGCGGCTGCAGTTGTCCCATCACGATATCGTCAGCCTTGGTGGCCGGACCCGGTCGAGCTAAGCCGCTCGTATACGTTCTATAGTTGCCCAAGTGATGTATCACCCACCTCCATGTTTGTTGGCATTCACAAAGGGGGCGCCCGCGGAGTGCACTGGCGCGTCTCTGCCCGCTAACAGTTCATTCAAGCCGAACTCGCTTCGCGGCGCGGCTCAATTCCAGAGTAAAGCCCTGCATGAAAGACTCCTGCGAACCTGAGATTACTTTCGCTGCTGCGAGGGCGCTTGCATCCAACAATTGCAATCAGCTCTCAGACGATCACATGGAAGCAGAGCACTGCTGGATATTCTTTAGCCTCAACCGCGGCGATTGGGCCACTGCCGTATCACGGCACGGCCGCGTAAGCTCGGTGTACGATTTGCGGGATGACCCACAGAAGATGCGGGACTACTTGTCCATGTTTTCTGCGTACTGTTCTGGCAACAGAGAGGTTACGGATGGGTTACTGCAGGACTTCATGCGCAAGTACTATCCCGCCGGGACCTGATAGTTAACCCAAGCCGACGCCGCTTCGCGGTGCGGCTTGTTTCCAGAGCCAAGCGTCGTGTCGAACAATTCACTGATCACCAGAATTGAGTCCGTACTTGCGTCGGTGAGAGCTCGGCAGAGCACCGCGCAATGCCTCGCTCGAGCCATTCGGAACAACGGTCGCGCATTGGAACTGATGCCGTACCCTCTCATTCGGGAGCTGGAGGACTTGGCGATGGATCTGGACATTGCGGCCTGGCACGACGAGGATGGTTTTCTGCCCGATCTGGGTTCCATTCTTCCCCGGGTTGATGCGTGGTTGCGCCAGATCCCACGAGAAGCCGCTAACAGTTCATTCGAGCCGAATCCGCTGCGCGGGCCGGCTTGATTCCAGATTTGCACACGTATGAAGATTCGCAGTGGTCGGCCCAAGAAATGGAAGATTGCGGCGGCTGAGTCGGCGCTGGCCAATGGAGACGCTGCAACAGCTTTGTCGCATCTCGCGAGGAGTTGTTTTGGTGCGGCGTACGACACCGGGTATCTGGAGCTCCTGGGCCGTGCACTCGCCATGGATGGGCAGACCGAGAATGCGGGACGTTTCTTTTTTGTTTCCGGCGCTAGAAATCCGGAGTATTTGGCTGCGATAGCGCTATTTCTTCATCGTCATCACAATCCAACTAGTCACTATCGACTTTTGTCGCAACTTCCCATACGCATGCGTTCCATCAGCCATATAGATCACTTCCCATCCGCCGTCTCAAATGAGCTCAGGCTACTCGGATGGCCTGACTGCATCGCAAGGCCAGTGAAAGATGCCTAGCGTTTCACTGAAGCCGACACCTCTTCGCGGCCCGGCCCAGCTCCGGAGCCAAGCCACTCAACATGCCCATTTATCTCCTCGAATTTTTCTTCGACCCCGGTAGTGGAGCCTGCCTCTGGTCGGGAAATGACGCCACCAAGGATAAGTGGGGGTACTGTGTCGAAGCGCACCTTCTCCCTTTGCCGGAGAATACATGGCGTTTCACCCACCACCTGTGCAGTTGGTACGACACGGGCATTGACTGGACATATCCGCCTGACCCATCGCCATGGGAGGCGGCGGAGCGGGACCGATTCAATGTCGCGGCGTTGCGATTCCTGGAGATGCTGCGCGTTCAACCCGGCCCCGACTTCGAAGTGATTGATCGCTCAGCTACTTCGGCCGCAACCTGACGGCCAATCCAAGTCGACTCCGCTTCGCGGCGGCCCGATTACGGTGTTACAGGCGGTAGATGGTTCGCTCTACACTATTGGTCATTGTTTTCTTTCGCTTCCTTTTTTGGAGCTGACATGCCGCCTGAAGTAAAAAAGCTGCAAGACGCCATAGAGTCCATTCCCGGAATTACCGATGCGAGAATAGGCAAGGCGGATCTGAGTGACATTCCGGAAAGTGATTTCAGCCTTCCTCCCTACGGGGACCTTCCCCTCGGCTCGCTAAGGCGTACCAAGGGCGGATTGGCCAGCGAGCTTGTTGTATCGGCAAATTTCGGTATCACCCGAGACAGCAAAGGCCTCAATGCACTTGAGTTCATCTCGTGGTGGGTACGCGACGCGGCGCGTGGTGGCGAGCCGATGCAGATCAGGAGCCTCGCTCTTCCGCCCATCGGAGATCAGTTTGGTACAACGCTTCGGTTCACCATCGACTACTTCCATGCGGATCCAGGGGAAGATGTCGGCAAACTGCTCTCCAGGATCGGGAAGCTTGCTGATGATCTCAACAGCTCAAAGCACTCGTACCCCGATGCAATTGCCCCCTGAAAGACTAGTCAAGCCGACGCCGCCATGCGGCGCGGTGCAGTTCCGGAGCCGGAGTTCACCCTGATGGAAGTTCTTGTTCAGTGCGATTGCTGTGATTACTTCAGCATCCCGGGCGGCCACGACTACGAGATTTGCCCGGTCTGCTTCTGGGAGCAGGATGCCTTTGGCGTTTCAGACCCTGATGCATCTTCGTGCGCAAATCACGGACTCTCACTTCACGAAGGGCGTGCGAACTTCATCGCACTCGGCGCTTGCGCTGCCAGCTTCACAAACAAGGTAGTTTCTGTATCTGCACGTAGGGCATATCATCATGTGGCGCGCCTCATCCAGCGTTGACAGCCATTCAAGTCGGACCTGCTCCACGAGTGGAGAGTTCACGCCCACTGGCTCCGGATCCCAGCCGCGCCGGCCGCTCCAGTCGCAGCCACTGCGCCGAGAAAATCGGCTGCGGAGTAAGCCCCATGAATGAGATCATCCGCCGTCTGGATCGTGCGTCCAGCAACGCACTGAGGTCCCTGCTTGGCTTCAGGATCCAGACGCTATTGAGTGACAGCGCCGACATCACGTTCGGCAGCTCTGCCATCGAAGTCATGTCTGTATCAGTACAGCTTGGCCTGAGAAATTTCCTCATCCTTCAAAGCGCCTGGGGAGATACGCCAAAGGAATGGTTGAACTACCATTGTCTCAGCGCACGATTCTCCGAAGCACCGCGTGGCATCACGTACAAATCGAATCCGCAAGCGAACGAGACCAGCTACTGCAAAGACCATCTGGAATTCCATCTCGGTGCAGCGGCCTCGATTGCAAGCATCGATGTCCTGGAAGCCCGCGAGATAGGTGATATGGAGTCGGTCATCTACGATGCAGGCGTTCTTATCACACGCGTAGATGGCATGAGGCTCTGCGTCGTACGTGCGGAATCCAACATTGGGGCCTTGCGTATTGTCCATGACCCGCGTGAACTCGAGGAAGTGACGGATGGCTTGCGCGTGAGGATACGATTTGCAGCCAACGATTCAGTCAAGCCGACCGTGCTTAATGGCGCGACCTGATCCTGGCCTTTGACTTCCCGCGACCCGCAGGCAAGATGAGCGCGTCACCTGATCATGCACTCAAGCTACGTCCGTTTCGTGGCTCACCCCAACTCTGCCCTCCCCCCGGACCGCGCGAACAAGGCCATGCAGAACTTCACACCGTGGTTCCCGATCGAACACGTTCCGGTCTTTCTGGCAGGCGTATTTGTCGTTCAGCATTTGGCCGGTGCAATGACCCTCATCTGCGATGGCGACTTTGGAGACGGCAAGCTGCTGGTGCTTCGCTTCGAGCGGTTTGAAGCCGTCAGCATCCATGAGGAATTTGCGCATCCGTGGCCTGGTGAGTCTGGAGATCGATTGCTCCCGAAGTCGCCAGGAACGTCGTGGACGTTTCCATTTCTGAAGGTTGAGAATTCACTCTGGGCAGCAAACTCCGTGCAGGCGATCACCTTCGCTGATTCCCCGCACCACTACTGCATCATTTCCGGCAGTGATATCGTGGATGTGCTTTCCCTCGAACCGCCGCAGGTGACGTGGACCACCTCTGCGGAGGCAAGCTTCGTCATGGACGCGATTGGGAGGCTCGGCGCAGTTTGAGAGTCGTCCAACCCGGCCACCGCTTCGTGACTGCGGATCGCCCCGGACATCATGCCCCCAAGGAACGGTACTTGAATGGCCATCACGCAGGAACAAGTGCTCGCATTCGCTGTCCATGAGATCCGGCTTCTACTCGCCCATCATCTTGGCTCTGGAGACAGCCAGGATCCGGCGGTCAAAGCCGCTGCCCATCTGTCATATGCGCTGCACAACCAAGCTGCCACCGTCCTGGAAGGCGGCAGGTTTGATCCGCAGCAAGCCACGCGGGCTCTGGCCGCAGTAGATCAGATGCTGGCAAGCAACTTTGAGGCAAGGCTCACTCAGGCTGTACGCGATCAGGCATAACGGTATGCTCTGGTTTGCGCCGGTAAGCAACACTGAGTGATTCAGGACTATGCTTGCACCCATCAATTCACTACACACAGTCGACGTCGCCATCGACTGATCTGCAAACCAAGCGGCTAAGGAAGGTCGTCATGATGTTCATGATTGGACAAGGGGAGCGAATCGTCCCACTGGGCTCTCCAGAGCAGAAGTATTGTCCGGGCTGTGACCAGACAACAGACTTCCAGACGCAACTCAGATACAGGTTCGGCGAGTTTGATCTGCTTTTTGGCTTTGTCTACGCCAAGCGCTACCAGCTTGCCTGCACCCGCTGCAATCACGGCTGGATCCTGGATAGGAAAGCCGTTGAGCGGACGTACGGTAAAGGGCCAATTCCTGCTCGTCTCCGTTTCGGATTCGTGATTCTTCTCGGTGCGGTTGCAGCGCTGGGGGCGGCCGCTTACGTCATCACGACTTCCGCGTAACCGTTCGTCGGGACCTGCATCCAAGATGTCTCAGGCATGTCCAAGTGCAAGCAACATCGTTGGCATCACCAGCAACGCCGCCTGTTGTTGCGCATGTCCTCTATAGAGAGCTCTTTCAACACGTTGCTGCCTCGACCGGCAGCCTGATCAAGGACATCTACCACGATGACAAACAAGCGCGAACTCGGCCTCGGCACCCGCCTCGTTGGCTGGCTTTGGCTGCTCACAGCCCTGGTCATGCTGGCGATACTGCTGAAGGCGGGTTCTGGGTCAAAGCCAATCCAGTGGGTTCATGCCAGCTTTGTCTTTCTAACAGGCGTCGCGGGAATTGCTGCAGGCATCGCTACCGGACGTGGTCGCAGCTGGGGCGCGCGTGTACTGCTGTTCCTTTCCTGGACCGGCGTGATCTATTTCGTCGCTTGGGGTTTGGCTGGGGCGTTCCTCTCTGCCCTATCCCGCCTCCATCCGCTGATAGGCGTTGCTCCCCTGATCCTCATGGGCTTGCCGGCATACCTGTTTGCCGGCTTTGTAGTCACGCTCAGCCTGGGACTGCGAGCGGGCGCGCGGTCTGGCGGACGCTTGTCCAGCCCGGGCTGATGGCTTTTCAGGATGCGCAACCCCTACACTGGATGCTGAAACCCGGCAATTCTGGATGCGTTGCCGGCGCCGGTTGATGAGCTTTCTGGCCTGGTTACGGTTGCACGACCAAAGCAGACACAGCTTCGCGTAACAGCACAACTCACTACACGGGCGACGCATCACGGCTACTGGATTGGTGCCGGATATATCTTCAAGCGCTTCCAGGTGGCCAACCGGCCAGATGCCTGACAATCCTTCCACGTAGAAGCCGTTTCGCGGCTCGGCTCGACTCAGACGTTGGATCACGGAGGCCAGATGGGCAGTACCCACAGATTCATAGCGGATCCTACCGAACCCTCCGAAGTGCTGGGGTGGTTCCGCGCGCTAGGGCGAGCCCCTGTGGAGACTCCCTCTGAGCGGGGTGCGATCCTGTCTTTCCCTGACTATGGGCCGACTTCCTATCGCGCGGACGGATCCATTGACCCATTGGCGTCCCCGGTTGTCACCGTCTTTCTCCCCCGGATTAGGCGTGGTCAGCTGTGGACCGTTGGGGAGGTGCACTTTCTGCCGACACCACTCCGACAACGGTTTCCGGAGCTGCACAGGGTGAACTCGGCATTTGGCAAGTGGTTAAGCCGCCTGGAGTGTGTCCATTCAAACAAGAGATCCGACGGTCCCTACAACTACTATCTTGAAGGATCAGTGCGGAACCATGATTCACCTGTGTTCGCATTCGCGTCGGGGATGGCCGCCCTCCGCAATGGCCGCTATTTCATTGCAGATGACGATTCCGACGGCAGGCTCGATGCCCTGTACAAGGCGCTGCGGCTGCGGGGTGTCGCGTGTTCCGCGGCCTGAGAATTCACCCAAACCAACGCCGCTTCACGGCACGGCACAAACCAGGCGTCAACCATCATGTCCCATCGCCCTGTGCAGATCGTTGATACAAGACCGCCGACACCAGAGCAGATCGAGTTCCTGAACACGGCGGGCATGATCGGCTTCGGAATCACCGCCATTGCGTTCATATGCGTCGTGATAGCCGCTTCGCTGGTTGCGGCCAAAACAAGATTGCCCGGCCGCTTTGGTGTGCTGTCAAGTATCTTGTTACTGCTTACCTGGTGGATATTCGAGCAATCGATGGGCGGCAGCCTGGAGATGACGTTTGGTCCGCAAGCGCTTCTGGTGACCCCTATCGTGTTCGCGATATTCTCGACGATCTTCTCGTTCGGATTTGTGCGCATGTGCAGAGTATTCCTGATGCAAGCCCCGGCGCACAGGCACGAAAGCTGACGGTTGGTGCAGGCCAACATCACCTCGCAACGCGACTTGATTCAGGTGTCAAAGCAATGAAGCAGGTGTTTGGCAATCTGATGCTCGCGCTTCCGCCACTAGCCAGCTTTGTTGTTTGGCGGACCGGCGCATGGGCATTCGATTACTTTGGATGCCAGGACCTCGGCAAATCCATCGAGCCATGCATTGCATATGGTCACAACATCCAGGGCGTGCTTGGCATTTCGCTTTTCTGGGCTCCGCTTCTACTCTTGGTGTCGCTTCCGGTTTGCGGCTGGTTGCTGTTTGAGCGTCTTTTGCGCGGGCTCCACACCAATGGGAGCTAGCTGCTCACGCAACGTGGCCGGACGCACCTCAGGCGTCTATTCCCTTAGGCCATGCTCGAATAGCGCCCGCCTTTTAACGGCGGCCTTGCAAACAGGGTTCATGGCACCGTGTTCGATGAATCGACCGCCGGCCATGTTGCGCAAGGGCCTGGCCGACGACGCGCTCCTCATCCACAGTGACTGCAGTAGCGCACCACGCAGGCACCGATTCAAACGCGACGTCCTCCTTGCGGCAACACCCTGCTGGTCAGTCCGAAGCCAGTTGGCTGACTTGCCACAAACATCAGGTGAAAAGCACTCATGACCGCAGAAGCACGCAAGATCCCACTGGATATCGCCCATATCGTGCTGGAGACCTTCGACATTGGCCCAGACTCGCGCAAGTACCAACGATGGCGAACGGATGGTGGATTCGAAGCGAGTGACCTTGAGTCCGTACTGTCTGAAAGTCCCTTCATATTTGCGGTGGACTGGCGGGGATGGCTGCAGGAAGCCGTCGAGGACATGGCCGTTCAACTCGGTCGCCTGGACCTGGACCTCCACCATGATCTTGGCGAAGACGGGGACGAAGGACAGATCTCCGTACTCGGCCGATCAGCGCGCATCCGGTATAGCATCGAGCAGGACGATCAGTTCCCGGACGTTGTCGCCGCTGTGAACGATCTGATCTCCACCAAAGCCCACTACCGGATGTTTCGCTCATCCATCGACACTGATGGATGGTGGTTTGGCGTATTGCCAAACAGCAAATGGCATGAACTTGATGTGGCGGCTGCCGGCGCCGTAGAACTGATGTTTGTCCAGGTATCGCCACTCGGCGATTCGATCGGCCCCAACTAGCTTGGTGACCGCGTCCTGCGGTTCAACCCGACGCGTCGGGGCACCGAAACGGCGATGCGCTTGGTCGTCCTTTCCGTTTCATTCTCGCCGGCTGCCGGCGTCTCGCTTCGCAGGTCAAAGCCACTTTCAGACTCCGACCTTGCAGAGATGCAAGCTGCTGGGATGCCCATTCTGCCGCACGGTTCTACGGACATTGGGCATCTATGCGGGGCTCCCGGAAGAATGGAGAGGTGCTGGGCCCTGTTGCCTTGCACGTCGATCCCATCAAGTGGTGCAAAGAAGCGACCGAACCAGAAACCTTCGCTATCGCTGAGGCTCGTCCGCTTGTCTCATGGATTACTTTCGGTGATCACGAAGATTCCAAGCGTGCAGCGCTTTCCGAGTGGGGTGGAAGGCGATAGTTCGGGGTGCTGCATTCACAAGCCATGATTGGTCAGTTGCGATGGGCCCGTCTTCCAACGAACCCGTCAGCCATGCATGACGTCGGTCAACCCTGGATTGATAAGCCAGCTGGCGTGATTCAGGATAGCCGCATGACCGACCCCCAGCGTATCGAGCACCATCTGGCAACCCGGTTTGGTTTCGACCAATACCAGGCTTGGCGCCATGCAACAGAGAACCGCACAGAGATCTCAAACAGTATTCGATGTGCATGCTTCTTCTGCTTCGCCGACTTCGCCCCTGACGCAATCATTCGTTGGATGGACGGCGGCCAGACCGCGTGCTGCCCAGCCTGCGGTACCGGCAACACAGTTATCGGCTCTGCCTCCGGATTGCCCATGAATCAGGATTTCCTTGAGCTTGTCCACGCCCATTGGTTCCAGGCTGCGCCCTGAGCATTCATTCCAGCCTCACCCGGCCTGCGGGATGGCGTCACCTGGATATCCCGTCCATGGAAGAGATCAGCCAACGATCTGGACGGCAGGCACAGGGTACGGTGGCACTGCTGCTAGGTCGCAACCTCCATCTGGCCCAGAATCGAGACAGCGCCTGCCAGCTAGGACACGATGCCGGTACGTCTGACCAGCGAGCTCACAATCCTGGATGCCAACCCGCCCACCCTCAGAAAATCTGATGAACAATCTTTGTTACGCAATCATTGGCGCGGCATGCTTCCTCGAGCAATCGAGTGAAGCCCTGGTCGACCCTGATGCAGCCATTGCTGCATTGGAGGAGATGGCCGCAGCCCTGCAGGCCGCTACGCTTCCAGAGAAAGCTGCATTCATCACCACCTGCCAGTCCGAGGCCATCCGCCTGCGCGCGGCTGGTGCGTTGCACTCCAGTACCTTTGTTGCCGAGCTACCTTCCACCATGGGCCTTTCCATGGTGCCGTGACCATCCTCGCCATGTCTTTCGCGGGCGCCTGCAACGGTGACTCCAGGTGCCGCCGACTGCGAAGGCGATTCAAGGGAATCCTCCAATGCGCGATCAACACATGGGTGCGTGTCTATGCGGAGCCAACCAGTTTGAAGTTGAAGGTGCGTTCGAGAGCTTCTACCTATGCCACTGCACGCATTGCCAGAAGGACTCCGGCGCTGCGCACACCGCCAACCTGTTCTCGTCATCGGCAACACTGGTTTGGCGTTCCGGGGAGGGACAGCGGACCACCTACACACTACCGGGAACAAGGCATACCCGATCTTTCTGCGCCGCCTGCGGATCTGCCCTTCCCTATACGCTGGACGGCCTGCTCGTTGTTCCTGCAGGCGCCTTGACGACGGACGTTGATATCGCGCCGAGCGCGCATATCTTCGTCGCCAGCAAGGCCGGATGGGAGCGGAAGCTAGCCGAGACTCCGAGCTTCGATGGCTTCCCGATGTAAGGCTCACCTTGTAATCTGCCGGTCCGATGCTGCGGCACGATTCCGCCCACCTCCAACGCACTACAGTGATCGATGATTTCCGCCGAAGATGCAAGATCCACGGTTCTACGTCGCTGCGAGGAAAGCGCGCCAGGGGAACGGTTCGCCATCCAGTCCTGTGATCTTTCCCCACGCGGGGATTACTGGGTGGTGTGCTGCAACAGCGAGGACTATGTCGTCCACGGGACGCTCGATCGTTGTTATGTAGGTGTATCCGCGCACCTGGTCAGCGTGTCGTCCGGCGATGTCGAAACGGTTGGCAGCGCGCAATCCTGGATGGAGTACCTGCAGGACACGTACGACCTTTCGGCCGCGGCCGGCGCGCACTATGTGATCGAACCGACCTTTGACAGGACGGACAAAGCGGCGCTGATCAACCTCCGGCAAAAGCTGTCCTGCTCGATACCGGACGCAATTGCCATGCTCGCACCTGGGCGACGGCAATGGTTGACCGGCAATCGCCGTCTGCTACAGCGAACGCAGGAGATCCTTCGGGACAAGGGGATCGACACGGTTGTCGTTCTGCACCCAACGCCGCTGGCCGCGGCAACCATCGACGAGCGATCCTGGTACTGGGACGCGGTTGCATCGTTGTTGCGCCCCTGACCGGATGCTTGAACCGGGATCGGCGCCTGGATGCGGCGAAACCGATGCTACGACCAGGTGGAAAACAATGGACGAGTCATTTGCAACAGAACTGGAGAACATCCCCTGGTTCAATGACTGCGGGCAACCCCTCATCGCGCCCCTGCCATTCGACGCAGAACAGGTATCAGGCTGACCACAGGCGATGGATCTGTGCAGCAGCCAGGCCTGGGAGGATGCGACGCTTGATGCAAGGAATCGATTGACGGAGTTCCTGCACAGGCACCATCGCGACGCATATCAGCGCTGGAATGGAATCGCTGTTTCCGCCAAGGAGCGCGTTGTTTCGCGGTTGTGCGAGACCTCATGGCGCGCTTTCGCTGACAGGATGGGGCTCGGCAAGAGCCTGCTGGACGCAGCAAGCTGGGACGTCATCGCCGCGGTGATGGAACATGAGTACCGGAGCTGCAAGGGGCGTCCAGATTTCTTCCTGCAGCTCCTGCAAGTGTACCGGGCGGGGCATTTTCCCTGCGGGTGGCAGGGACGTTGGCCAGGCGGAAGGCTATTGGTGTGGTAGTTCGCACACCTGTCGATCATTGCGGGCGAGGTGGTCGCCGGACAGTCGTGTCGTTGCTTGCGGATTGCCGAAGCGCGATTGCGTCGAACTGACACAGGGTCCATGGGCTGGACGCCATGTCGCGCATGCGTGAACATGCCCAGCAACCGTCATCCAGCATGGCGGGTGCGGCTGATGGGTCGATCCGGCCCGCAGGTTGATGGTCATCCAGGGGTATTCGTGCAAGGTCCAGGCAAGGAAGTCGGCAATCGGATCATCAAGGTCAATCACGCCGGTGAACATGGCGCGGTGAACATCTACGCCGGCCAGATCTTGATGGCCCGGCTTACCGCGCCGGCGATGCTTGCGCAGCTGGCGGAGTTCCGCTCCCACGAGCAAGGACACCGGGCGATCTTCGCTGCCGAACTCCAGCGACGCGGCGTCGGCCGCTGCCGCAGTTATTGGCTCTGCGGCGCGGGAGGTTTTGCGCTGGGCGTGGTAACCGGCCTGCTGGGTACTGCTGCCATAGCCGCCACCACCGCAGCCGTTGAGGCGGTGGTGCTCAGGCACCTGGAGCAACAGCTGTCCGTGCTTGAGGGCCGGGACCCGTCCGCCATCGCGGTCATTTCGTCCATTGTCGCGGAGGAGCAGCAGCACCATGACCAATCACTTGACCACATCGGGCCTGGCGCCTTCTGGCCCAGGTTGCTCACCCCGATAGTGTCTGTGTCGACCGAAGCCGTCATATGGGCGGGCATGCGATTGTGAGCGGGTCCGCTGCGTTTCGGCGACACGTCCTTATGACGACACGCCACGTTGGGTGCCGACCGCATGATGGATGAGCTCCGCGAAGAACTGAACTGCCTCGCCATGGCGTTCTGGTGCGGAGTCGGCAATCCCGATGAGCTGGCACGCTGGGCGGACGCTGTCGTACTGGCTACGGATGAGCTCCATCCCCTCATCTGGGAACTGTATCCCCTCCCCGCGCCAGACCTGGCCGAGGGTCTCCTGCTGACGATGGCTGCAGACCTCAATGGCTTCCGGCCGGCATCCGTCGAGGCGGAACCTGTTGCTGCGGAGGTTCTACGCCGATCACTGAACGCCTTCACCGCCAGGGACATATCCGTCCAGGCATTGTGCAGATTGGTTGACCGGCTCGATATCCTGTTCAACGTGGAAATGGCCAGCGTCCCACGGCCACAACGGCTGGTCGCCGATGGCCGAGGGTGGCTGGGGGATCTCTACAACTGCTGTGATTGGTGCGATGACAGCTGGACACACGAGACGTCCGCGCACTTGCGCGATGAGGCGGTGCGCCTATCCCGCTTGCTGGGCAGCAAGTAGTTACAGCCTGGCGGGAGGCGCTGTTCGCGTTTGTCCCGTCGGATTCCGTGGAACCGCTATAGCTACAACTGGACACATGGCTGGAACAGATTCTCGCCATCGATCCGATGCGGTTCGAGAACGCATATCAAGGAATGCGACCCAATCCTACGATGCCAGCCCCGCGCTTGCCGGTGTTGCTACAAAGCACGCAGGACCCGTATGGCCGTGGAAAAATTCTGGAGCTTCTCGGTGAGCTGGGTGATCGCGCAGTCATCCCTGTGATATCCGCAGAGCAGGATCATCCCGGGCAACATGTTCGCGAAGGCGCCAGATATGCGCTGTCGGCCTTGGATCAGGGGATAATCTGGCAGCGTTGGTAGACGTCAACGATAGTCAGCCGACAGTGCATTCGGGTCGAACCCGCTGCAACCCCCCGCCCAGCTTCAACAGAAGGAACTCAGGAAGTGATCGCTATCGTCCAACAGGCGTGGTGCTGGACCGGGCTGGATGCTGAGCAGATCGTCGGGGAGAATGATTTCGGCAACCTGATGATCAAGGACCGGAACGGATGCTACTGGCGCCTTTGCCCCGAGGACCTGTACTGCGAGGCTGTCGCCGGAACCCGCGAAGCACTCGATCAACTGTCGCGCGATGCTGAGTTCGTTGAAGACTGGCAGATGCAGGGCCTGGTTGACGAGGCACGGGAACGCCTTGGCGCGTTGCCACCCGACTACAAGTACTGCCTCAAGATTCCCGGCGTGCTTGGCGGCGAGTACGGTGGCGACAATCTCGCCATGATGTCGCTGGCTGAGCTCATTGCCGCCTCCGGCCATCTCGCGCGGGAAATTTCGGGCCTGGAAGATGGCACCCGCCTCAGGATCGCTGCTGCTGACTAGCCTTCAACGCATTCGCGGAGCCAACCGGGAATAGGGGTAGGCTCGGCTCACGACCAGGTGCATGACATGAATCAAAGGGAGTTGGTGTCGAAGCTGATCAGGCCCCTCTGCGAGCTGGAAGCCACGGTTTCGCCGAAAGATGTGGTCATGGCCGCGTTGACGTGGCCCAGCCAGGGCTGGGTTGTGGGAGCGCTGGAGTGGCTTGAGCAAGGGGTGTTGATCGATGATGAGATCGCACGTTCCCTTGAATGGGTGGCCGGGAGAAAACACTACCTGCAGGGCACACGGCATAAAGCATTCGCCTTGGCCAAAAGGTGGCGCCGAGCACAAGCATGCGAACAACCCTTCGCACCTCACTCCGGGCAGAGCGCTGCCCAGCAGACGCCATGAACAAGCTATCCGCCCGCATGCACAGGTCACGCCATGCGCGCGCACCGCATCCCGTACTATTCGTTGATGAAACCCCGTCGCACGAATGGATCAAGGGAGTCGTCTGTGGCGCCGATGGCGTGGACAGCACAGACGGTCTCGTCCCGGCACAAGGGTGGTTGCAGGACGAGGGCGACGGCGAGCATGCATGGAAGCTACTGAGCCCACGAGAAGATCATTCTTCAACGATAGTCCCCATGCTGGTCTGCCCAGACGACATGGACATGAGCTGCACCGTGGCGGTGGTTGAGCAGATGGCTGGTGGTCAGAACATCTGCTGGGTGAGGACCGGCCGCGCGCTTGATGTTGTCAACGGCATCGTCACCTCCGTGGCATGGACAGCCCCAAGCCAGACTGCGGTGTTCAGCAGGGAAGAATTTGGCAACGCGGTCGCTGAGCTCAGAAGGCTGACAGATGAGGTTTGGAAGTGAACACGCAGAAGCATCGGAAAACCGATCCGGGTCTTCAGCCATGAAAGTGCGCCTGCTGGACCTACCCGACTCGGTCTGTACTACCGAGTCGACCTCCATCACCCGTGTCGTACACGACATGAAGACCTGCACGATCTTCCTCGTATCACACCCCTCCGGGCATCAAATAGAGATTTCCTTCGCGGGGGTGATTGGGGTGAAGATTCTTGATGAACGGGATTTCTCGATGTTCTGGCGCGCCAATATCGAGAAATATGAGGAACTGGATGGGGCGCTGGTTGCCCTGGTGCAATCAGGTGGATGGCGCGAGGAAGGGGAGATATCCGGCTCGTACGTCCCAACAGGTTTCTATGGCGAAGTATTTGAATACTTCGTCAGCGGTGACTATGAGTGCGTCAATGTTCTTTGCACGCAGCCACCAAGCTTTGGTGTGCGGTATGCATAAACATTCAGGCCCGTCACTTGTTTCCCGTGCCGCTCGGCTCCTGCGTCGATTGATATCCCACCGCGCTGACTTGCAGCGACCAGAGCCAGAACCGCAACCAGTGCTCGCTGGCTTGCAATGCGATTCGGCCAATGACCGCGTCAACTGGGTGGCCGCGGCAGTTGCCGACCCGGATGCATTCCGCGACCGCGCACGTATCGCAGCCAACGAACTTGGGCCGACGACAATCGAGCATCTTGCAACGCTGTTCCATGCGGAGCATTCCCCTCCTGCCCGGTACGCCATGCAGTTCCAAGGGCTTGGTGGCTGGATGACGGCCCGGCAGTTCGCCATCTTCGAGATCTTCTACAACTTTGGCGGCGACGCCATTCCCCTCCTGCAACGCGTTGCATACGGCGAGTACGACTGGACACAAGGGAATGCAATCGAGATCCTGTGCCGCCTGGCTGCTGACGGCGTGCAAGCTGAGCAGATAGTTGCCGGCCTTGCCGCGCACCTGCCGGCAATGCGCGAGGAAGCGCACTACTATGCGCTGGGCCCACTATTGAGCTACGCGCAGTCAAACCAGGCGTTGATGGAGGTGTTGTCGCAACTCCTCAGCGTCCCGGAGTTCAAGCAAAGTCATGATCATCTGGTTTCCTCGCAGAGCGCGGCCTTATGAGCCCTGCGCCGGAATCCGCTTTCCCTCTGCGCGGCCGGCGGCATGGGCCGCGGCGATCATCATGCGGTCACGATACGCGCGCCTCGATCGACCCTTCCGTGTTCCCGGACTCGCACCCGTGAGAAGCCTGCATATCCTTTCCTTCGTGTTGTTTGGAACTGCACTCTGCCTTTACATCGCTTCGTCGACGATGAGCAGCCTGGTACTTGGCGGCGTTGGAATCTGTATCGAAGCAATTGCATGGGTCGCCTCGTGGAAGGACGGGGGCACCCATGCTGCCAATCTGCGCAGCCCCAGCACCCTCCCACCCAAGCCGGTCCATGACCGCACATCCGTCGATCCAGGAGACTCCGCATGAAGCGCGTAACCGGCATTGGTGGCATCTTCTTCAAGTCGAGCGATCCCAAGGCGCTTTCCGCCTGGTACCGCCAGCACCTCGGCCTGGAGGTAAGCGATTGGGGCGGCGCGGTCTTTCAATGGGGCGGTGCCGATAGCCCGGCAGGTGCCACGCTCTGGAGTCCGTTTGCAGCCGATACCCACTACATGGCGCCATCCAGCGCGTCTTTCATGATCAATTTCCGGGTCGACGATCTGGACGCCCTCCTGCTCGCCCTGCGCGCGGAAGGCTGTGATGTCGTGGGTGAGCCGCAGCACTCCGAGCAGGGGAAGTTCGGCTGGGTAATGGACCCGGAAGGCAACAAGGTCGAGCTGTGGGAGCCGCCCGCGGGTCAGTAGGATTCACGCAACACCCCTTCTACACCTGACTCGCCAGCGGATCGCGACGTGCAACTTGCGATCCGCCCCATTCGGGACGTCAGCTTTCTGCGCAACCGTCCTGCATCGTCACTGGATGGCATCCAGTGCTGGTGTGCGCTGGAACACCTGTTATGCCCGGCATCGCAGCGGCGAGCAATCGCAGCGCGCTTACATGCCGCACCGGCGCCACCTCATGCCCAGTTGTAACAAGGTGATCCACCGAAACTCTCGTATTCTCTCGCCTCCAAAACAGCGGCGCGCTCGGCGACGTGTTCGCGTCGGCAAACGATAGCCGGCAACGCAACGTCTGCTCGCTGCGCTGCATCAGGTAGTCGCTTCAATCTGGCAGGCCACAGGAGAGTTCCATGCATGACGGGCACCGCTCCCGAAAAACCGGGTGCGCTGACTTTTGCCATCTCGATACGCGACAGAAGTGCGAAGCGGCAGTACGACGATATGAACTGACCTTGTTGCAGCTGATTCCCGAAGAGCTCGGCGGCAGCTGCGATGCCGACAATCTGGTGTTTGTGCCGCTATGGGTTGCGGACCAGAAACACAGGATAGACACCACTACCGTATTACCGATGATGCGCCTCGGAAAGCTCAACCGTTACTCGGCCAGGCCCATCTATCGCGGAAGGAGCTTTGTTCCCGCCGAAATCGCAATCCATGCACATGATCCAGCCGGCTTCGCCACCACCATAGATATCTGGTAACCACACCCGCACAGGCACGTGCGGCATCAGCACTGCAACTACGACAGACAAGGATGTAAGCATGGGTTGGGACATCAGCTATCACCCGATAGCGCACGACGAGGTTCGTTCGATCTACTTTGCTGGCCTGGAAGACCCACTTTTCCATCGTTCATTGGCGCAGCGCTTCGGCGTTGATGCCTTCTACACCGAGCAGCTACGCCTGCGCTTCGACGAAGCGCGCAAGATCGACCATGGCGTTTCATTTGCCAGGGGCCATGCCTACTACGTTGCGGTCATCCTTGGCTTCCTGCGGCAACACCATTACATCCGCGGCGGTGCATTCTCCTTCCTGTTGAAGGATGGGTTGATGGCCGGCTACGCGGGTGACTGGAAGCAGCTGGTTCCCGATCAATTTCAGCCTATGCATTTCGACAATCAGCTGACCCAGAACTACTGCGGCGGTGTCTATCTGCCACATGAAGACCTGAAGCGGCTGCGCGGCGACTATCACCGCGACCCACGGGTGCGCGCGCGGATGGACGATGTGTTCTCACACGGACGGCTGCGCATCTTCTGGCAGGCCCTGGATGCGGCCATCAGTGCCGGCATGGGCCTGGTCGAAGCGGCGGAGGTGGTTGAACCCAGTCCATTCAACCTCAAGGAGAGCCGCAGCATGTCCAACCTTTACAACTGTCATCCCGACGGCGCCCTGCTGTATGCCGAGGCCGCTGCACAGCAACTTGGCGAAGCCATTCGGGAGAATCGCGACAGGTTGCCCGTCAAGGAACCCGGCCTGCTGTCGCGGCTGTTGGGCAGATAGCTTCCGCGCGGTGACGCTCTCGACAAGGATGTGGGAGTGTCACCGCACCTGAAGGACAGGCGTCCACGCCCATGCTGCCGGCGCTATCACCGGCGACCGCACTCATCCCAGCTGGCGCCACTGCCCGGGCTGAAGCTCATCCAGGGCATACGGTCCCATCACTGCCCGCACCAGTCGCAACGTCGGCAGGCCAACCGCAGCCGTCATGCGCCGGACCTGGCGGTTGCGGCCTTCGCGCAAAGTGATTGCCAACCAGCTGTCCGGCACGGTCTTGCGGAAGCGCACGGGCGGGTCGCGCTCCCATAGCGGCGGGGCGGTGGCCAGCCGTTCAACCCGCGCCGGCAGGGTTGGCCCATCGTTGAGCTGCACGCCATCACGCAGCGCCTGCAGCTTTTCATCGGTAGGGGTACCTTCGACCTGCACCCAATATGTCTTGGCTTGTTTGTGCCGCGGGTCAGTCAGCCGATGGGCAAGATTGCCATCATCGGTGAGCAGCAACAGGCCTTCGCTGTCGTAGTCCAGACGACCGGCCGCGTACACGTTCGGCGGCAGCCCAAAGCCTGCGAGCGTGGCACGCGGCGGCTGGCTGCGGTCAGTGAACTGGCACAGCACGTTGAACGGTTTATTGAAGGCGATGAGCATTGCGACAGGTTTCTGCGAGGGGACTGGAGAGTTGCCACGCGCCGCAGATGCAGGCGGGACACCGCATGCCTGCAGAGCGCGGCCGCGTGCTGGTGCACGGCGGCCACGCATTGTCGCACTCCCCCATCGCCAATCCCCACTCCCGCGCCGCTTACTGCTTCACGAAGCGCAGCGTCATGCGGTCGCTTTCACCAATGGCCTTGTACTTGGCGGCATCGGCAGCGTCGTGGCTGTTGGACGGCGGCAGCGTCCATACACCCTTGGGGTAGTCCTTGGTATCGCGCGGATTGGCGTTGATCTCGCTGCTGCCGGCAAGCTTGAAGCCGGCCGCTTCGGCCATGGCAATCACCTGTGCCTGGCCGACATAGCCGCTGTTGTCATCGGCCGGCACGTCGGCCTTGGCGCGGTGCTCCACCACACCGAGGGTGCCACCTGGCTTGAGCACGTCAAAGAAGGCCTTGAACATGCCCTCGGCCTGGCCAGAAGAACGCCAGTTGTGGACATTGCGGAAGGTCAGCACGAGGTCGGCCGAGCCCGGTGCGCCCAGCACCGGTGCAGCCGGGTTGTAGGCGACCTCGGTAGCGCGGTCGAACTGGGCCGGGGATGCGGCGAACTTCTTGCTCAGGCCATCGCGTGAGCGCTGCTGGTAATCGCGACCGCCGCCCGCGGGCAGCGTCGCCGGATCCACTACCGCGGCCACGTACTTGCCATTCTCGCGCAGGTAGGGCGCGAGAATTTCCGAATACCAGCCACCCCCGGGGGTGATTTCAACGACGGTCTGCTGCGGCTGCAGGCCAAAGAACGCCAGGGTCTGCGCCGGATGACGGTATTCGTCGCGCAGTACATTGGCCGGCGTACGCCAGCTGCCAGCAATGGCAGCCTGCAGCTGCGATGACACCTGCGCATCGGCAGTGGCGTGGGCCGCATCATGGGCCAGCGCGGTACCGGCAGACAGGGTACTGGCGAGCGCCAGCAGACAGGCACACAGCAGCGGGGAATGCTTCTTCATGTCGGACTCCGGCGTTTGAAACGGCGAGACTAACATGCGTTTGCACGTGCAATGCAGGCTGCAATTGTTTACATCCCGTTAGCGCAGGAACGCCACACGGAACGCTGTTTTCACCACGCTGCCACGGAATTGGAACGCATGCCGTCTATGCTGTGGAGCTGAACAACAAAGGAGCACCGCATGCCCCAGTCACGCGAACTTGGTCGCTCGGGTCTACACGTCAGCCCCATCGCTTTTGGTGGCAACGTTTTCGGCTGGAGTGCCGATGAGAAGACATCCTTTGGCCTGCTCGACGCCTTTGTCGATGCCGGCTTCAACCTGATCGATACCGCCGATGTCTATCCGGCCTGGGTGCCGGGCAACCGCGGCGGAGAGTCGGAGACCATCATCGGCCGCTGGCTGCAGCGCAGCGGCAAGCGCGACAAGGTGGTGATTGCCACCAAGGTCGCCAAATGGGCCGAGCACCCCGGCCTTTCCGCCGACAACATCAATGATGCGGTCGAGGATTCACTGCGCCGCCTGCAGACCGACGTCATCGATCTGTACCAGGCACATGAAGACGACGAATCAGTGCCCCTGGAAGAGACCCTTGGCGCGTTCGGGCGCTTGATCGAAGCCGGCAAGGTGCGGGCGATTGGCGCGTCCAACTACAGCGCCGAACGGCTGCGTGATGCACTCAAGGTCTCCGCCGACTACCACCTGCCCCGCTACGAAACCCTACAACCGGAATACAACCTCTACGACCGCAGCGGCTACGAGACCGCGCTGGAGCCGCTGGCGCGCGAACACGGCATCGGCGTGATCAGCTACTACTCGCTGGCCAGCGGCTTCCTCAGCGGCAAATACCGCAGCGCAGCTGATGTAGGCAAGAGCGCCGCGCGCGGCGCCAAGGTTGCTGATCGCTATCTCAACCCACGCGGCCTGCGCATTCTGCAGGCACTCGACGACGTTGCCGCCAGCCACAAGGCGACGCCGGCCCAGGTCGCCCTGGCATGGTTGGTCGCGCGCCCGGGCATCACCGCGCCCATCGTCAGCGCCACCAGCGTGCCGCAGCTGCAGGAAGTACTGGCGGCAGCGCAGCTGGAGTTGGATGCGGCACAGCGCGCACAGTTGGATGCCGCCAGCGCCGAAAACTGAATGCGCCAGGTTGCGCGCCCTCTGTTCGCGCCGTAGGATCGGGCGGACAGGGGGTAGACCGCGAATGGAGTCCTACCCATGCAGACCACATCCGCAGCCCAGCGCAGCATTGATCGCGACGCCGAACTGACCTACTGGCGTGGCGTGCATGCCATCGGCCATCTTGGCCAACATGATTTCGACCATTACCAGCGCCTGCTAGAAATGGGCTACGACGTTTATCAGGCCTATCCACGCGCCAACGAAGAGCAGCTCTATAAAGTGCTGCAGGACAGCTATCACCGACATAGCCCGGCGTTGGCGGTTTCCTGGGATGAAGCACGCTGGCTGGTGCGCCATGCCTGGCATCACG
The DNA here is from genome assembly GCF_056759975.1 of Stenotrophomonas sp. STEN031. Taxonomy (NCBI): domain Bacteria; kingdom Pseudomonadati; phylum Pseudomonadota; class Gammaproteobacteria; order Lysobacterales; family Lysobacteraceae; genus Stenotrophomonas; species Stenotrophomonas sp. STEN031. The sequence goes on along the minus strand of NZ_JBRREA010000003.1, from coordinate 38,174 downwards.
CACAGCAGCATTGAAGGACTTTGTGGTTGGCTTTTGTCGGAGCGGCGTGAGCCGCGAAGCCACTGCAACGTCGGAAGCTGAAGCGCCTACCCCTCCCCAACCCTCCCCTTGGCTTCGCCAAAGGGAGGGAGCGAAGCGTAGTGCCGAGCCATGCTCGGCAGGGGCTTTCCCAGCGAGCGCGAACAGCGCAAACCGCCATACCCGGGTTCATCGGAGCACACGCACGCCGTTGATTCTGACGATGTCAGCTTCGCGGCTTACGCCGCTCCTACAACCGGCGACATCATCACCTTGGGCAGGCGTTGGCGTTCTGTGGGAGCGGCGTGAGCCGCGATGCCACTGCAACGTCGGAAGTTGAAGCGCTTACCCCTCCCCAACCCTCCCCTTGGCTTCGCCAAAGGGAGGGAGCAAAAGCGTAGTGCCGAGCCATGCTCGGCAGGGGTTTCCAAGTGGCGACAAATGGCGTGCACCGCCGCACCCGACCTCATCGAATCACACGCATGCCGGTGGTTTTGACCATGTCAGCTTCGCGGCTTACGCCGCTCCTATAACTGGCTGCGCCATTGCTTCGGCCAGGTAGTCGAGGAAGGAGCTGATGCGCGCTGATACCGCGGTGTTGCGGTAGTACACGGCGTGGATCGGCTGGCGTGTGTCCAGCGTCTGCTTGGACAACACCTGCACCAGCTCGCCGCGCGCGCGCGCGGCTTCGGTGAGGAAATCGGACAGGCAGACGATGCCGACGCCTTCCAGGGCCAGCCGATGCAGGATCTCGCCGCTGGATACCGCCAATGCGGGTCGCACGTGCAGGCGCTCGCCGTCGTCACCCTGCAATGGCCAATGATTCAGCGAATCCGGTTCGTTGAAGCCCAGCAAGGTATGCGCCTGCAGCTGCACCACGCTCTTCGGTGTGCCGTGCTGCTCCAGGTAGGCGGGGCTGGCCAGCACACGCAGACGACTATGTCCCAAAGGTCGCGCATGCAGGGTGGAGTCAGACAGCGGGCCAATGCGGATCGCCACGTCGGTGCGCCGCTCCAGCAGGTCGATGTAGCGTTCGCTGCTGTTGAGCTCCAGCGCCACCTGCGGGTAGCGCGCGCGGTAGCCCGCCACCAGCGGTGCGATCACATGCAGCATGAACGGCATCGCCGCATTCACCCGCAAGCGCCCGGACGGCGTGCCCCGGCGCGCGGCGATCTGCTCTTCGGCTGCATCCACCGAGGCGACGATGGCGCGGGCCTGGGCGAGGAAAGTCTCGCCTTCGTCGGTGAGCTGCAGGCGGCGGGTGGTGCGGGTCAGCAAGGTGGTGCCGAGCTTCTCTTCCAGCCGCCCCAGCGCCCGGCTGACGCCGGAGGTGGTCTGACCCAGTTGCTCGGCCGCGGCGGTGATCGAACCGGTGTCGATCACCGCGATGAAGGCCTGCATCTCATCCAGGGTGGTTTTCATCGGGGGCGGCCAGGTGGCGATGGAATATTGTTGACTTTAAATCAATAGTAATTGGTGTGAAACCGAATTTTTCGGCAAGAGTGACGCGTTCACACTGCGCAGCCCTTTCCAAGGATTCGCCCATGTCACGCGGAATTCCCCTTGCCTTGCTGGCGCTGACGCTGGGTGCGTTCGCCATCGGCACCACCGAGTTCGTCATCGTCGGGCTGATCCCGACCATAGCCGCCGACCTGCAGATCAGCCTGCCTTCGGCCGGTCTGCTGGTTTCCCTGTATGCGCTGGGCGTTGCGGTGGGTGCGCCGGTACTTACCGCTTTGACCGGACGGGTGCCGCGCAAGGCCTTGCTGGTCGCGCTGATGCTGTTGTTCACCGTCGGCAACCTGATTGCGTGGATGGCGCCCGGCTATGGCTCGCTGATCGTGGCGCGGGTCCTGACCGGGCTGGCGCATGGCGTGTTCTTCTCGATCGGCTCGATCATCGCCACCTCGGTCGTTCCCAAGGACAAGGCCGCCAGTGCGATCGCGATCATGTTCACCGGGCTGACCGTGGCGCTGGTGACCGGCGTGCCGCTGGGCACCTTCATCGGCCAACACCTGGGCTGGCGTGCAACCTTCCTCGCGGTGGCGGCGTTGGGCGTGATCGCCCTACTCGGCAGCCTGCTGTTCGTGCCGCGCAACCTGCCGCGCAGCGCGCCGGCAACATTCGGCCAGCAGTTCGCGGTGCTCGCGCAGCCGCGGCTGTTGCTGGTCTATGCAATGACTGCGCTGGGCTACGGCGGCACCTTCCTGTCCTTCACCTTCCTCGCCTCGATCCTGCAGGACGTCAGCGGCTTCTCGGCCAATGCGGTGAGCGCGGTACTGCTGGTCTACGGCGTATCGGTGGCCATCGGCAATCTGTGGGGCGGGCGACTGGCTGATCGTCGCGGGCCGATTCCTGCGCTGACGTTGATCTTCGGGTTGCTGGCGCTGGTGTTGCTGGTACTCACCTTCACTGCCTACAACCGCTGGTTGGTGCTGTTGACCGTGCTGGCGCTCGGTGCGGTGGCATTCGGCAATGTGCCGGGGCTGCAGGTGTATGTGGTCAAGCAGGCGCAGCGCTTCGTGCCGCAGGCAACGGATGTCGCGTCCGGCCTGAATATCGCCGCCTTCAACATCGGCATCGCACTCGGTGCCTCGCTCGGCGGCCTGGTGGTCGATCACATCGGCCTGATGCATACGCCGTGGATAGGCGCGCTGGTGGTGCTGGGTGCGCTGGCTTTGACTGTGCTCAGCGGCCGCCTGGATCGCCGCGATGGATTGGATGTACGCGCCGACAGTATCGCCGTCAGCGCGCATTGACGGAACACGCTGTTACTTCCCTTTGGGTTTTTGTTCGCGCTGCACGGCGTAGCCTGTAAGCGCGAATTTCTGGAGATTTGAATGACTATTCCCGCTATTGGCCTTGGCACCTACCGCCTCAAGGACCAGGTACTCACCGACTCCGTGCACAACGCATTGGAGCTGGGCTACCGTGCTTTCGACACCGCGCAGATCTACGAGAACGAAGCCGATCTGGGTGCGGCTATCGCCAGCGGCACGGTGCCGCGCGAGCAGCTGTTCCTGACCACCAAGATCTGGATCAGCAACTTCCACCACGATGACCTGCTTGCCAGCCTGCGCGAGAGCCTGGGCAAGCTGCGCACCGATCACGTCGACCTGACGCTGGTCCACTGGCCCTCGCCCAAGGACGAAGTGCCGATGGCCGAGTTCCTGGGTGCGCTGCGCGAAGCCAAGGCGTTGGGCTTGACCAAGGCGATTGGTGTTTCCAACTTCACCATCGACCTGACCCGCCAGGCCATCGCCATCCTCGGCGCCGATGCCATTGCCACCAACCAGATCGAAGTACATCCCTACCTGCAGAACCGCGCCTTGATCGCCTATCTGCGCGAGCAGGGCATCCATGTCACCGCGTTCATGAGCCTGGCCTATGGTGCCGTGCTGAAGGACCCGGTGATCCAGGCCATTGCCGACAAGCACCAGGCAAGCACCGCACAGGTCGCGTTGGCGTGGGCGCTGCAGCAAGGCTATGCGGTGATTCCGTCGTCGACCAAGCGCGAGAACCTTGCCGGCAACCTGCGGGCGGCGCAGCTGCGGCTGGATGCGGAGGACATGGCACGGATTGCCGAGCTGGATCGCGGCGAGCGTGTAGCCAATCCGGGTATCGCGCCAGCTTGGGATTGAGATCGATCAGCCCGGCGTGGATAGCAGCCAGGCACGCATCGCGGCGTTCACTTCCGCCGGTTTCTCCAACGGTGCCAGATGACCGCAGTCCTCGATCACCACCAGCCTTGACTGCGGCATCAGTGTGGTCATCTGCTCACTGACCGACAAGGGCGTGATCGCATCGTTGCGCCCGCAGACGATCAAGGCCGGGCCCTGCCAGGCGCTCAGGACCTCGCTGCCGTCCACACGTTGCAACTGGCTTTGGCGCAGGAAGACTTCCGCGCCGAGGCGTGCGGTCATGCTGCGCACGGTATCTACCAATGCATGGTCCTCGAGCCGCGAAGCATCGATGTAGCTGCGCATCAGCTTGTCGCCGAAGCCGTGGAAGGTGCCGGGCAGGCGGACGCTGTTCTGCTGTGCCAGGCGTTGTGCGGCGCGCTCGGGCGAGTCGGGTTTGAACGAGGTGTCCAGCAGCGCCAGCTTCAACACCCGTTGCGGTGCGATGCGCAGGATTTCCTGGGCGACGTAGCCGCCGAGTGAGAATCCGGCCAGGGCGAACTGCGCCGGGGCCTTGGCCAGCACGTCTTCGGCGACCGCGCGCATCGTGGTTTGCCGGGTGAGGTCACCGACCTGGCAGTCGGCGATGTCGGCGAGCGCTTCGATTTGGGCCTGCCAGAGGGTGGCGTCGTTGAGCAGGCCGGGCAGCAGTAGCAGCGGGGTTCTGGCTGCTGGGTCTTGGTTCGTTTGCATGGCGCTATTGTCGCGCCTTGGGGTGGTTTGGGGGTGAGGGGTGGGGGTGGAGCGACAACCAAAGCAAAAGCCAAAGCACCCCTCCCCAACCCTCCCCTTGCCTTCGGCAAAGGGAGGGAGCTGATCTGCCCCCTCCCTTGCGCGTAGCGCAGGGGAGGGTTGGGGAGGGGTGCCTTTGGCTCTTGGCCTTTGGCTCTTGGCCTTTGGCTCTTGGCCTTTAGTTCTTAACCTCACCCACCGGCAACGTCACATTCATGATGGTGGAGTCATCCGGATCCGCCTTCACCTTGAAACCCAGGCTCTGGCACATCGCCAGCATGGTGCTGTTCTCACGCAGCACCTGCCCTTCCACCACGTTCAAACCCAGCCAGCCGGCGTATTCGATCATGATCTGCATCAGCTTCCAGCCGATGCCGTGGCCCTTCAGGTCCGAGCGGATCAGGATGCCGTACTCGCCGCGGTTGTAGTCCGCATCGGCGTGCAGGCGCACTGCGCCGAGCATTTCGCCGGTCTTCGGATCAATCGCCACCAGCGCGATCGAGCGCGCGTAATCCAGCTGGGTCAGGCGGGCGATGAACTCGTGGCTGAAGTGCTTCACCGACTGGAAGAAGCGCAGACGCAAGTCATCGTCGGTGACGCGTGCGAAGAAAGCGCGGAACAGGCCATCGTCTTCGGGTCGCACTGGGCGGATGAAGGCCTTGCCACCGTCGGACAGATCGATCGTGCGTTCCCACTCGGTGGGATACGGGAAGATCGCGAAACGCGGATGGCCACGCCCCTTGTGCAGGCGTTTGACCGGGGTAATGGCCACGCGCGCATCCAACGCAATCACGCCGTTACGGTCGGCCAACAGCGGATTGAGGTCCAGCGTGCGGATCTCGGGAATATCCGCCGCCAGCTGCGCCAGCTTGACCAGCACCATCGCCACCGCGCGCTCGTCCGCCGCCGGCACGTCGCCATAGGCCTTGAGGATGCGCGAGACGCGGGTACGGCCGATCACTTCATGGGCAAGTCGCAGGTCCAGCGGTGGCAGCGCGAGGGTCTTGTCGTCGATGACTTCCACTGCCGTACCGCCACGGCCAAACACCACCACCGGCCCGAATACCGGATCGTCGGCAATGCCGGCGATCAGCTCCCGAGCCTTGGGCCGGGTCAGGCTGGGCTGCACCAGCACACCCTCGATGCGCGCCAGCGGACGCAGCTCGCGGGCCCGCTGCAGGATGGCAGTAGCGGCAGCCTGCACGGCACGCAGGCTGCCCAGGTTCAGGCGTACACCATCGACTTCGGATTTGTGCGGGATGTCCGGCGAGAAAATCTTCACCGCCACGCTCATGCCCTGCTCCAGCAAGGGCTGGGCCAGGTCCATTGCTTCGTGCGGATCACGCGCGACCATCACTTCCAACGACGGTATGCCGTAGGCCTGCAGCAGCTTGTGCGTGGCCACCGGATCCAGCCATTGCTGGTCATTGGCCAGCGCCGCTTCGACCAGCGCGCGTGCAGCCGGCACGTCCACCACGAAATCCGCCGGCAAGCTGGGCGGCGTTTCCATCAGTGCGGTCTGCGCTTCGCGGTAACGCACCAGATGCTGGAAGCCGCGCACGGCATCGGCTTCGGTTGGGTAGGTCGGAACGCGGGCGGTGTTGAGGGTGACTGTGGCGCGGTCGTCATTGCCCAGCCATACCGCGAACACCGGCTTGTCGCGCAGCTGCCGCGAGCGTTGCCCGAGCGTAGTGGTCAGCGCCTGCGCGGCCTCGGCCGAGGAGGTGAAGGCGGTGGGCACATTTATCACCAGCACCGCGTCGTTGGCGTCGTCGGACAGCAGTGCTTCAATCGCCGAGGCGTAGCGGCCACCATCGGCATCGACCACGATGTCGACCGGGTTGTCGCGTGACCAGCCCTGCGGCAAGGCCTGGTCCAGCAGCGCGACGGTGGCTGGTGACAGCTCGGCCAGGCTGCCGCCGAGTGCCTGCAGCTGATCCACTGCCAGCCGGCCAACACCACCGCCATTGCTGAGGATGGCCAAGCGGCGGCCGGGGAAGGTTCCGAGACGGCCCAGTGTTTCGGCTGCAGTGAACAACTCATCCAGTGCATTCACCCGCAGCAGGCCGGCGCGGTTGAAGGCTGCGCCGTAGACCGCATCGGAATCGGCCAACGCCTGCGAATGGGTGGTGACCACCTCTGCGCTGCCGCGTGGCTTGCGCCCGGATTTGACCACCACCACGGGTTTTGCACGTGCGGCGGCACGGGCCGCCGACATGAACTTGCGCGCGTCGCTGATCTGGTCGACGTAGAGCAGGATGGCGCGGGTGCGGTAGTCGCTGGCGAAGTAATCGAGCAGGTCGCCGAAGTCGACATCCAGCGCATCGCCCAGCGACACCACCGCCGAGAAACCCACCGAGCGGGCTACGCCCCATTCCACCAGCGCGGCGGCAATGGCACTGGATTCGGAGATCAGCGCCAGATCGCCGGCCTGCGGCGTGTGTGCGGCGATGCTGGCGTTGAGCCGTGCATGCGGGGCGATGACGCCCAGGCAATGCGGGCCGAGCACGCGCATGCCCTTGGGTCGCGCTGCGGCTTCCACCTGTGCCGCCAAGGAGCCCGGGCCCTTGCCCAGGCCGGAAGTGAGGATGATGGCGGCGGCCACGCCCAGCTCGGCGGCTTGGGCAACCACCTGCGGCAACAGCGTTGCCGGCACGGTGATGACCACCAGATCCGGAATCCACGGCAGGTCCTTGAGCTTCTTGACCGTGCGCATGCCATCGATTTCGGCATAGCGCGGGCTGACCCAGCCGATCTGCCCGGCGAAGCCGCCGGCGCGCAGGTTACGGATCACCGCGCGGCCGGCGGAACGATCGCGCGGGCTGCCGCCAATCACTGCCACCGAGCGGGGGCGGAATACGGTCTGCAGGTGATAGGTGCTCATTGCGACGCCTGTTGCGGGTACCGGGTCAAAGGTACACGGCTGCGGTGGTGGGTGGGCTGCGTTGGATCAAAGTGGGGAATTGGATTTGGCGAAGAGCACCCCTCCCCGGCCCTCCCCTTGGCTGCGCCAAAGGGAGGGAGACAAGCGGCGAACTGGCAGATGGCCGCGAACAGCCCCCTCCCTTGCGCGTAGCGCAGGGGAGGGTTGGGGAGGGGTGGCTTCTGCGTTTGCCGTTGGGTTTGCCGGTAGAGCCCTTGCCGAGCATGGCTCGGCACTACAGGTCCCCCGCTACGGGTAACGCCCCTGCCGAGCATGGCTCGGCACTACATTCAAAGCAGGGTGCCGCCGAGGATCATTGCGGCGATGCTGAAATAGATCACCAAGCCGGTGACATCCACCAACGTGGCCACGAACGGGGCCGATGCGCTGGCCGGGTCGAAGCCCAGGCGCTTGAGCACGAAGGGCAGCATCGAGCCGGATAGCGAACCGAAGGTGACGATGCCAATCAGGGCCGCGCCGATGGTCACCGCCAGCAGCTTCCAGTGCTCGCCGTAGTCGTGCAGGCCGGCCAGCTGCCAGACGGTGATGCGGATGATCGCCAGGGTGCCGAGGATCGCACCCAGCACCACGCCGGTCGGCAGCTCGCGCAGGGCAACCTTCCACCAGTCACGCAGGCGCAGTTCGCGCAGCGCCAGCGAGCGGATCAGCAGCGAGGTCGCCTGCGAGCCGGAGTTGCCGCCCGAGCTCATGATCAGCGGAATGAACAAGGTCAGCACCACCGCGCGCGCCAGCTCGTCCTCGTAGTGCTGCATGGCGCTGGCGGTCAGCATTTCGCCGAGGAACAGCACGCTCAACCAGCCGGCGCGCTTGCGCAGCATCTCCAGGAAGCCGATCTGCATGTACGGCTTGTCCAGGGCTTCCACGCCGCCGAACTTGTGCACGTCCTCGGTGGATTCGTCGATCAATGCATCGAGGATGTCGTCGACGGTGACGATCCCCAGCATCTGCTGCTGTGCATCCACTACCGGGATCGCCAGCAGGTCGTGGCGGCGGATCAGCTGCGCCACCTCCTCCTGGTCCAGCAAGGCATCCACGGTCACCGGCGGATTGACCTGGGCAACGGACAGAATCGAATCCTGCGGTTCGCCGGTGATCAGCCGCCGCATCGTCACCACCTGCTGCAGCTGGCGGGTCTGCGGGTCCAGCACGTAGATGGCGTAGACCGTCTCGCGGCTGCGCTCCACTTCGCGGATGTGCTGCAGGGTCTGTGCCACCGTCCAGTCTGCCGGCACGCCGACAAACTCGGTGGTCATCAAGGCGCCGGCGGTGTTGGGCGGATAGCTCAGCAGCAGCTGGATCGAGCGCCGCGCCTCCGGTGCCAGCAGCGGGATCAACCGCGCACGCTCGGCATCATCCAGCTCATGGACGATATCGGTGGCACGGTCGTCGGCCATCAGCCCCAGCAGGGCTGCGGCGCGGGCGGGCGGTAACGCCGCGATCAGCTCGCCCGCATGCTGCAGCTCAGGGGCTTCCAGCAGTTTGACCGCTCGCGGCAACGACAGTGCCGCCAGCGTATTGGCCGCAAGCGGCAATTGCAGGGCGTTGAGATACTCCACCGCGTCGGCGGTGTTGTAATCGGCCAAGGGCGCGCTCAGCGTGGCTGCGTCCACCACGGGCCGCAGAAATTGCTTCTGGTTCATGTTGATTCGCCTGTTCTGGATTGCGACCGCAACGCCAGCACAGGGCGAACCAGCCCTGTCAGGCGGTTGCCGTCGCTGGTGTCGACGATCGCGATCGACTTCTACTGTCGCTGGACATGGGTTGGACTCCGGAAAGGTGCTGCGCGGTTCTACCGGCAGCGGCGCGAGTCTGGTCCTGTTGGCCGACGGGGTCAAGCCTGCACCGCTGCATCCCGCCCATGGAGGGCTGCCGTTCGCATTCACTCACGGCACAGTCCGCATAATGTGAAATCCTCGGTAGGCAGCTGCCCGACCGGTCAGCTGAATCAATCAAGGAATCCCTTCAAATGCATGGCACCGGTCTCGAATTAGCCTTGGTACTGCTGCTGGCGGCGGTCATCGCCGTGCCGGTATTCAAGCGCTTCGGGCTGGGCGCGGTGCTGGGCTACCTGGCCGCTGGCGTGGTGCTGGGGCCGCATGTGCTGGGCTTCGTGCAGGACGCCGACCGCATCCTCAATGCCGCCGAGATCGGCGTGGTGATGCTGCTGTTCGTGATCGGGCTGGAGCTGTCACCGTCGCGGCTGATGGTGATGCGGCGGCCGGTGTTCGGCGCTGGCACGGTGCAGGTGCTGCTCAGTGCGGTGGTGCTGGGTGGTTTGCTGCTGCTCAATCACTTCTCGTGGAAGAGCGCGCTGGTGATCGGCACCGCGCTGGCCCTGTCCTCCACGGCGGTAGGCCTGCAGCTGTTGTCCGAGCACAAGGCGCTCAATACCGACTATGGCCGGCTCGGCTTTGCCATCCTGTTGTTCCAGGACCTGGTGGCGATCCCGTTGCTGGCGGCCATTCCACTGCTGGGTGGGGTCAAGAACGAAACCCTGAGCTGGCAGGATGCCTCCATCGCCCTCGGCGCGTTGATGCTGGTGATCGTGCTCGGCCGGCCGATGCTGCGCCAGCTGTTCAACATCGTCGCCCGTACCCGCATGCCGGAGGTGTTCACCGCCACCGCCTTGCTGGTGGTGCTGGGCACGGCCTGGTTCATGGCCGAGGCTGGGCTCAGCGCCAGCCTGGGCGCCTTCATCGCCGGCGTATTGCTGGCCGACTCCGAATTCCGCCACGAGATCGAGTCGCAGATCGAGCCGTTCAAGGGCCTGCTGCTTGGTCTGTTCTTCATTGCCGTTGGCATGGGCATCGACCTGAAGCGGGTGGCCGCCGAACCCGAGATCATCGCGCTCGGCGTGGCGATCCTGCTGGTGGTGAAGTTCTCCATCCTGATCGCGCTGGGCCTGGCCGCGCGCATGTCGCTACGCAATGCGCTGATGCTGGGCAGCGTGTTGTGGCTGGGCGGGGAATTCGCCTTCGTGGTGTTCAACGAAGCCGAGCGGGCGCATCTGCTCGGGCGCATCAACCACGACCGGCTGGTGGCCGTGGTCAGCCTGTCGATGGCGATCACCCCCTTGCTGCTGCTTGCCCTGCAACGATCACTGCAACTCAAGCCAGCGCCGCGGCCAACACAGCCCGCACCGGATGAGACCCTCAAGGACGCCGGCGCGCAGCGACCACAGGTATTGATTGCCGGCATGGGCCGCTTCGGCCAGATCGTCGGCCGCATGCTGACCGCACAGCGCATTCCCTTTGTTGCCTTGGAAGCCGACCCGGACACGGTCAAGGACCTGCGCCGTTTCGGCAACCAGCTGTACTACGGCGACCCGACCCGCCCCGATCTGCTGCGTGCCGCCGGCGCCGAACACATCCGCGTGTTCGTGATGGCGATGGACAACCCCGACACCAATCTGCGCGCGGTGCGGCTGGTGCGGCGCATGTATCCCAAGGCGACGGTGCTGGCGCGTGCGCGCAACCGCCAGCACGCCTGGAAGCTGCTGGACATGTCAGCCGAACCGTTCCGCGAGGTATTCGGCTCCAGCCTTGAAGCCAGCGAGCGGGTGCTGACCGCGCTTGGCTTCCCGGAAAATGTGGCGCGCGACCACGTACAGCGTTTCCGCGAACACGATGAAGCGCTGCTCAAGGCGCAGCATCTGGTCTACGACGACGAAGCGGCGGTGATGCAGACCTCGCGCGATGCCCGTGCCGACCTGATGCACCTGTTCGAGGCCGATGCCAGCGACAGTACGACAGTCAAACCTTCAAACGACAAGGAATGAAGCGCCTGGGCTGGCGTTGTCCTGTGCGCGCTGTGGGAGCGGCATAAGCCGCGAAGCTGATGCCGCTGAAGGCCTTGGCTGCTTTGCCATAAGATGATGTAGCGGCTTCGCGGCTTACGCCGCTCCCACAAAAATGAAACTGATGGTTCTGAAGTCGTTGCTGTCTATGTCACCTGATGATGTGGTGGCTTCGCGGCTGACGCCGCTCCTACAAAAGCCGATCCAATTGAAAAGGGCGCCTTGCGGCGCCCTTTGTGCTTTTACTTGCGGCGCTGGGCCGGAATGAAGACCTCGTTGACCGCCGCTGCCAGCTGGTCCGGCGGCAGCAGGCCCTGGTCGAGCAGGAAGTTGTTGAAGGCCAGGCGGTCGAACTTGTCGCCCAGCGCCAGCTCGGTCTGCATGCGCAGTTCCATGATCCGGGTATAGCCGTAGAAGTAGCTGCAGGCCTGGCCCGGCGAACGCACGGTGTAACGGTCCAGCTCCTGCGTGGCCATGGCCTCGGACAGGCCCACGCCCTCGACCAGCACCTTGCGCGCGCTTTCGCGGTCGGTCTGGCCCAGGTTGAGCGCGGGGTCGAGCATGGCGCGGGCGGCACGCAGCAGGCGGAACTGCAGTGCGATCATCTGCCCGTCCAGCGGCTCGAACGGCACCATCTCGGCTTCGGCATACAGCGCCCAGCCTTCAACATTGACCGAATTGAAGGCGAACAGGGTGCGCGCCAGCGAGATACCGCGCTCCACCATCGCCGCGAACTGCAGGTCGTGGCCGGGGCGGCCTTCATGCGCGCTCAGCGTCCAGGCCGCCGAGCCGAAGTTGAAGTCGTCGTACTGCGCCTTCTCGCCCGAGGCCGGGTTGCCCAGCGGCAGCACGAAGGTGCCCTGCTGGCCGGTGTTGCCGACCAACGGTGCTGGCAGGTAATGCGGGGCCGGTGAGGCGGCACTTTCGGCCTCGCTGCCCAGGCGCATCTGCAGCGGACGCTGCGGCACGTCGACGATGCCCTGCTTGCGGATGATGGGGTCGATCGCATCGATGACGCCACGGTAATGCGATTCGAGCTGGTCGTTGCCGATCTTGTCCTGCTTCAGCGCGCGAATCACCGCCGCATAGTCGGTGTTGTCGGCCACCTTCAGGCCCTTGGCCTGCACCACCAGCGGCGCCAGCTGGCGCATCATCGCGCGGGTTTCCATGTACTCCAGCTGGGCACGCTGCATCAGCAGGGCCGGATCGATGTCCACGCCCACTTCCTTGAGCTGGAAGGCGTACAGCTCGGCCGGCAGGCGGGTGTCGGTACGCGCCTTGGGCAGCACCTCTTTCTGCGTCCAGGCGATGTAGTCCTTCATCTGCGTGGACAGCTCGGCCAGCGAAGCATCGGCACCGTCGATCCTGTACTTGGCGAACAGCTTGCCGATGCCGGCGATGTAGGTGTCGACGTTGGCCAGGGCCTGGTCGACCTCGATTTTGGTCGGCTGCAGCAGGTTGGGCGTGCCGCTCTTTTCCTCATAGCGCTGGCGCGCCAGGGTAGCCAGCGGCTGCGTGCCGGGGGCCTGGCCCAGATAGGCCTTCAGGCGATCCAGGGCCTTGGCCCGGCGCGCTTCCGGCACCTGGTCGGAGAGCAGGCCGTTGATGCCGCCAAACACCGCCTGCGGCACATCCACCCATGGCATCAGGTGCTGTTCGTTGAGGGTGCTGCTCTCGATGTTGCGCTCGGCCGCGGCGATCAGGATCTGCAGGTCCTGGCGCACATTGGGGTCGCGCTCCACCTGCAGCTTCTCGCGCAGCTGGTCGCGCGCCTTGCCCAGCGCCGCGCGGTAACGGTTGCTGTTGTCCGGGCCCAGATCGACAACCTTGTCGTCGTAACCCGGCACGCCGAAGAAGCTGGTCATTTCGGGCTGGAACGGTGCTTGCGCCTGCAGCAGGATCTGCGCCAGTTCATTGCTGTGGGCAACCCAGGCCGGTGCGGCAGGTGCTGCCTTGGCCGGTGCCGGTGCTGCGCCGGCGGTGAACGGCAGCGGGGCGGCCAGGGCCAGGGCGACGGCAAGGACGAGAGGTTTCATGGGCAGCTCCATAAGGGATGGGCTGACCGTACGCAGTCGTTGCCGGGGCGGCAAGGGTAGGAAGTGGGGGTGTTGGGGCAACTGCGGGAGCAAAGCTTACCCCTCCCCAACCCTCCCCTTCGCTGCGCGAAAGGGAGGGGGAACAGCTCAGCCCCCTCCCTTTGCCGCAGGCAAGGGGAGGGTTGGGGAGGGGTGCTTCTGGCTTTGGCCTGCAGCCCTCACCGACAAATCAAAACAGCAAAACCCCTCAAGGCTTCAAGCAACGCCCAAGGAAGCTCTCAGCCACCCGGTAACGGTGCAAGGCATCCGCGCCCGACAACCCATGCTTGGCACCCGGATAGGTCATCAGCTCGAACGGCTGGCCACGCTTCTGCAGCGCGCTCATCAGGCTGGTCGAGTTGGAGAACAACACGTTGTCATCGGCCATGCCGTGGATCAGCAGCAGCGGCGAGGTCAGCCCGGCGATGTGCGTCAGCACGCGTGCTTCGCGGTAACCATCGACATTGGCTGCCGGCAGGTTCATGTAGCGCTCGGTGTAATGGGTGTCGTACAGGCCCCAGTCGGTGACCGGCGCGCCGGCCACGCCACAGGCGTACTGGTCCGAGGCCTTGGCCAGCAGCATCAAGGTCATGTAACCGCCGTTGGACCAGCCCTGCACGCCGATACGGCTGCCATCCACCCACGGCTGCGACTTCAGCCATTCCACGCCCTTGAGCTGGTCGGCCACTTCCACCGTGCCTTGCACGCCGTACAGCGCACCGCCGAAGTCACGGCCGCGACGCGGCGTGCCACGGTTGTCCAGCGAGAACACCACATAGCCGCGCTGGGCCAGGTACTGGTTGAACAGGTGATCGCCACGGCCGGGCCAACTGTCGGTCACGGTCTGCGAGGCCGGGCCGCCGTACACGTAGACGGCAACCGGATACTTCTTCGCCGGGTCGAAGCCTTCCGGCTTGATCACGCTGTAATTGAGCGGCGTCTTGCCATCGGCAGCGGTCAGCGTGCCGTATTCGACCGGGCGCTGTGCGTCGCGGTACCTGGCATACGGGTGCTTGGCGTCGGCCAGGTTGTTATCCAGCAGGGTGGCGATCTTTTCGCCATTGGCGCGGAACAACTCGATCTGCGGCGGCGTGGTGTGGTTGGACCAGCTGTCCACATAGACGCTGGCGTTCTTGGCGAACGCGGCACTGTGCATACCGGCGGTCTTCGACAGCTTGGTCGGCGTGCCACCGGCCAGCGGCACTGAATAGATTTCACTGCGCAGCGCTGATTCCATGCCGGCACGGAAGTAGACAGTGCCCGCTTCTTCATCGACGGCCAGCAGTTCGTCCACCGGCCAGTTGCCCGAAGTCAACGCGGTCTGGCTGCGGCCATCGGCGCTGGACACATACAGGTGCTGGAAGCCGCTGCGCTCGGACGACCACAGGAAGCGGCCATCCTTGAGGAACTTAAGGCTGTTGTGCAGCGGCACCCAGGTCTTGCCGGTCTCGGTGACCAGTACCTGCTGCCTGCCGTCGGCCAGGTTGGCTTCGATCAGCTCCAGCGTGTGCTGGTCGCGACTCTGCCGCTGGAAGGTGAGGTGCTGGGCATCGCGCCAATTGACGCGGGTCAGGTAGATATCGGTCTGCTTGCCCAGGTCCACCCAGTTGACCGCCGCATCAGAGCGCGGCGCGATCACGCCCAGGGTGACCAATACGTTCGGATCACCCGCCGCCGGGTAGCGCTGCTCGATCATCTCCACGCGGTCGGCATACATCTCATAGCGCTTCTGCACCGGCACCGGCGATTCGTCGATGCGGGCGAAGGCAATGGCCGAGTCGTCCGGCGCCCACCAGTAACCGGTGTGGCGGTCCATTTCCTCGTCGGCGACGAATTCGGCCACACCGTTGCCGATGGTGGCGCTGCCGTCGCGGGTCAGCTGCAGTTGCTTGCCGCTGGCCAGGTCGATCACCCACAGGTTGCGCTCGCGCACGAAGCTGACGAAGCCACCCTTGGGCGAGAGCTTGGCGTCGGTGCTGAAGCCTTCGCCATTGGTGAGCTTGCGTACCGCAGCGTGGCCCTGCTTGCCCAGGTCGTACAGGTAGAGCTCGCCACCCAGCGGGAACAGCAGGGTTTTGGCATCCGGCGACCACTGGTAATCGACGATGCCGCTGAAGGCGGCGATGCGCTGGCGCTCGCGGCGTGCCTTTTCAGCATCGCTCAGGGTTTCGGTGCCAGGCAGCACCACCTTGGAGTCCACCAGCAGCCGGGTCTGGCCGCTGGCGATGTCGTATTCCCACAGGTCCAGCTGCTTGACGTCGCTGTCCTTGCCGCGCAGGAAGGTCACCCGCGAACCATCCGGGGCCACCTTGGGCTTCATCAACGTGGGGCCGGACAGCGGCGCGTTGCCGGTGATGGCTTCGAGGGTGAGCTTCTCGGCGTGGACAGCAGGAGTGGCGAGGATCATGGCAAGGGCTAGAAACAAGGGACGCATGGGATTCCTGTCAGGGACAGCACGGATCGGGCCATCCTAGCGAACCACGGCCTGCTGTGCTTCCATCGAAAGTCCTGCTTCGACGATCCCGTTCGCACCCCATGACCGATTCCGCTCCACACCTGCGCTGGCAGGCCGCCATCCATGCCTACGCCAGCCATCTCAACGATTACGTCGCCCGTGGTGATGCCTGCAACTGGAAGAACATGGGCCAGCCGCAGGATCCACCCGATCTGTCGGCGCTGTTGCCGACCCTGATGGAAGCGTTGCGCGCAGCCAATACCAACGGCGACGGGGCGGCACTGGCGCAGCTGCGCGGGCAATGGCCGCCGCTGCATGAGGCCACCCAGTCGCTGCTGGAGGCCAACGGCCAGGGCTTCAGCGCACTGGCCTGGCTGCCCGATGGCAGCCTGCTGGTGCGCACCGGGGCCTGGTACGAGCCGGGCCAGGTGCTGAGCGTGCGTGGGCTGGAAATCCGCCCGCTGCCCGACGTGCTGATGTTCGGCAGCAGCCCGGACCGGCAACTCGTGGCACTGGCCACGGCAGGGCACATCCACATCATGCGTGGCGAGCAGCCCCAGCCTATCGCCGAGCTTTCGCTGCCACGTGGTGATGAGGCCTTGCCGGCAACGTTGGCCAGCCTGGCTGCAGCCGAAGACGAGGCGGCGATACAGCAGTTGATCCCCTTCAACGACGGCCAGCGCGCGGTGGTGGTGCGTGCCGATGGTGTGTTCCTGTGCAGCGCCGCCGGCATCCAGCGGCTGTTGCCGACCGCCGAAGAACTGCGGGAACAGGCTGCCGACGAGGACCCTTATGCAGTGCGACTGGACATGGTCCATGCCGCGGTCTCGCCCGACGGGCAGTGGATCGCCTGCGGCCAGCAGGACGGCCACCACCGGATCTTCAACGGCCAGGGCCAGCCGGTCTGCACGATCGGCCCACACGGCGAGTATCCGCACCACGCGGCGTTCTTCGCCGATGGCCAGCATGTCGCGCTGAATGCCTGCCACTTCTACAACGGCGCCACCATTGCGGTGGAAACAGCGGCTTTCGGCCAGATCGACACCGACTTCTACGAAGACCACCCCGCACTGCAGGTGGTGGATCCGGGCGGCCGCATCTACGCCAGCGCGCCGGTGGCCGGCGGGCTGGTGCTGGGCGATGCCTATGGTTACCTGCGTGCGGTGGATGCGGCCGGCACCCTGCTATGGAAGCAGCATGTCGGCAGTACCATCAGCGCGATGGCCAGTTCCGCCGATGGCCGCTTGCTGGCGGTGGGCAGCTATTCCGGCACGGTGCACCTGCTCGACCTGACCTCGACCGCCGCCAATCCGGAACAGATCGGCGTGGGTGCGCATCCGGAGATCCGCCGCTGGCTGTTCTGGAAGCAGGAAACCACGCCGCTGGCGTGGTGATTGCCCTGCCCCGCAGCGTGCCGCCTGCATGGCGGCCGCTGCCAATGCCCCGACTGTGGCTCAGCGCTGCCCGAACAGCAGGCGTTTTTCCTCGTCGCTGAGTGGCTGCCCGGCCTGCGGATTGACCGTCGGCCCGATTGCATAGGCACGCTGGGTAGCCGGCCGCTCGGCGATGGCCTGGTGCCAGCGACGCAGGTGCGGGAAGGCGTCGAAGTCCACCGGCAGCTTGGCATAGGCGCCAATCCACGGATAGCTGGCCATGTCGGCGATGCCGTAGTCCGCACCGCCCAGATAGGCCGACTCGGACAGGCGCTTGTCCATCACCCGGTGCAGGCGCCGCACCTCACTGTCATAGCGCTCGATCGCGTAGGGAATGCGTTCCGGGGCGTAGACGTTGAAATGACCCATCTGCCCGCTCATCGGGCCCAGCCCGCCCATCTGCCAGAACAGCCATTCCAGGGTGGCGGCACGGCCGCGCAGGTCGGCGGGGATGAAGCGGCCGGTCTTCTCGGCCAGGTACAGCAGGATGGCACCGGACTCGAACACGCTCAACGCTGCGCCACCGTCGGCCGGGGCATGGTCGACGATGGCCGGCATCTTGTTGTTCGGCGAGATGGCGAGGAATTCCGGCAGGAACTGGTCGCCCTTGCCGATGTTGACCGGGTGCACGCGGTATTCCAGCCCGGCCTCCTCCAGGAACAGGGTGATCTTGTGGCCATTGGGAGTGGGCCAATAGTAAAGGTCGATCATGAATACGCCTCGGCAGAACCATCCTCAGGGGCCCTTACGGTAGCCGCTTGGCAGCCTTCCGGGCGACCGGTAACCTGCGCGGTTTCCGCAACGCACCATCCTTCCAATGTCCGACTACAAACCGCTGAGCCCGCTCTCGTCCCTGATCTTCGCCTCGCGCTGGCTGCAGCTGCCGCTGTACCTGGGGCTGATCGTCGCGCAATGCGTCTATGTGTTCCTGTTCGGCAAGGAGTTGTTGCATCTTGTCACCGACGCGCAGGGTCTGACCGAGCAGAAGATCATGCTGATCGTGCTGGGCCTGATCGACGTGGTGATGATCTCCAACCTGCTGGTGATGGTGATCGTCGGTGGTTATGAAACCTTCGTCTCCCGTCTTGGCCTGCAGGGCCACCCCGACCAGCCGGAATGGCTGAGCCACGTCAACGCCTCGGTGCTGAAGGTCAAACTCGCAATGGCGATCATCGGCATCTCCTCGATCCACCTGCTCAAGACCTTCATCGAAGCCGGCCAGCTCGGCATGCCGCTGTGCACCCCGGAACTGACCGCGATCAAGTCGCCTTGCACCACCTTCACCCGCGATGGCGTGTTGTGGCAGACCATCATCCACTGCGTGTTCATCCTGTCGGCCATCGGCATCGCCTGGACCGACAAGCTGATGTCCAACGGCCACGCCAAGCCCGCCGCCAACGCGCACTGAGCGACAGCAGGGACGGGCGCCACGCAATGTGACGCCCGTCACTTTTTCATTTCAGCGTCATCATCGACCGCCGCTTACCGCGCCGGCGATGCTAGATTCGCGCTTCACTGCTGATGGGTGCGGCATCGGGAAATGCCGCCACCATGCGCCGTCAGGGCCTACGCAGTCCACGTTCGTCGATTCAAGGGGATGTTTGATGTCGTACGTCATGAGTAAAGGCAAGCTGCGCCTGTTGGCGCCCGTTGTTCTGCTGAGCACGCTGGTTGCCTGTTCCGGCAAGGATGAAACCGCCGCACCGGCCGCTGCACCGGCCACCCCGGCTGCCGCCGCGCCTGCCCCGGCGGTAGCCGAAAAGGTCCAGGCCATGGATACCCAGCAGCTGCGCGACCTGGCCAGCGCCGCACTGCGCGAAAACCGCATGTACGCCCCGGCCGGCGACAACGCCATGGAGTACTACCTGGCCTTGCGTGACAAGCTTCCCGATGACGCGTCCATCAAGAGCGCATTGACCGACCTGCAGCCCTACACCCTGATTGCCGCCGAGCAGGCCCTGGGCCGGGAAGACTTCCCCGAAACCCAGCGGCTTATCGCACTGGTGGAAAAGGTGGATCCCAATGCACCCGCCCTGCCGCGCCTGAAACAGGGCGTGACGGGCAGCATGCAGGTTGCCGAGCGCCGCACGGTGGAAGAAGCCGACAAGGCCAAGAAGGACGCCGAGAGCCGCGCCAAGCAGCAGGTTGAACAGCAGCGCCTGGCCCAGCAGCAGGCCGCAGAAGCCAGCGCCGCCCAGCAACTGGCCGCAAAGCAGGAAGCCGCGCGCAAGGAAAGCGAACGTCAGGAAGCCGAGCGCCAGACTGCCGCCCGTCGTGAAGCGGAACAGCGCAGTGCGGCGGCCGCAGCTGCCCAGCAGGCCGCCGCACCCAAGCCGGCGGCCGCACCGACTCTGCGCGCGGTCAGTACGCCGGCCCCGCGTTACCCGGCCGACGCCCTGCGTTCGGGCACCTCTGGTGAAGTGCTGGTGGAACTGAGCATCGGCACCGATGGCTCGGTCACCGACGCTCGCGTGCTGCGCGCCAACCCGGCACGCGTGTTCGACCGCGAGGCCTTGAATGCGGTGAAGCGTTGGAAGTTCGAGCCGATCAGCAGCCCGACCACCACGCGTCGTACGCTGGCATTTGCGCCGAACAAGTAAGCGGTTCTTGATGTAGTGCCGAGCCGTGCTCGGCAGGAGCCTTACCGGAAAAGCCCCAGCCGAGCAGGGCTCGGCTCTACAGGTGGAGCAAAAGCAAAGGCCCGGAGCGATCCGGGCCTTTGTATATATGGAAAATTGCTGCTTCGTTCTGCATGCCGAGCATGGCTCGGCACTACAGGAAAAACGCTATCAGCCGGAGATTGCCAGGCGCTCCTGCCGGTAACGCCATACCGCGACCGCCCACAACAACACTGCCAGCAGTACCGAGGCGGTCAGGTATACCGCCCATTGGGTGGCCGAGGGCATCTCGCCACGCGTCACTTTCACCAGCATCTGGTTCTGCGACAGGAACGGCACCGCGTACTGCCACAGCTGGGTGTCCTTCAGCGGGTAGGCCATCAGCGCATAGCCCGGCAGCATCGGCAGCAACATCAGCCAGACCATATGGCTCTGCGCTTCCTTCATGCTCTTGGAACTGGCCGACAGACAGGTCAGCAGCGCGGTGCCGATCAGCACCAGCGGCAGCAGGATCACCAGCAGCTTGCCCATCGCCGCGAAGCTCACGTCCAGCGAGCGCGCCGCACCGCCGCCAATGCTGGCACTGATCTTGAACGACACCAGGATCAACAGCATCGAGGCCAGACCCAACACCACGGCAGCCAGCATCTTGCCGCTGACCAGCGCGCCGCGTGCTGCCGGCGTGGCAAGCAAGGGCTCCAGCGACTGCCGCTCGCGCTCACCGGCAGTGGTGTCCATGGCCAGGTGCGAGCCGCCGATGAAGGCGAACAGCATCAGTACCAACGGCAGCACCACCGACAGGAAGATGCCGCGCTTGGCTTCGGCCGTTGCCAGATCGCGGGTGCCGACATTGACCGGCGCGGCCACCGCCGGATTGACGCCACGTGCGAGCAAACGCAACGCACCTACCGACTGCCCATAGGCCGACAACACATTGCGGACCCGTGCGATCTGCACCTCACCGGTACGACGCGTGGTATCGGCGACAATTTCGACCTTCGCGGGTTTGCCGGCCTTCCAGTCGGCAGCGAAGTTCTCGTCGATGACCAGGGCGAGGTCTTCGCGCTGGCTGCGGATCAGCGCTTCGATATCCGCCGGTGCTTCGGTGGCATTGATACCGCGACTGGCCAGGAAAGCGACCAGGTTCGGCGCACGGGCAATGCCCACCACCGGGATGCTCAAGTCCTTCTCCAACTGCGTCTCGGCACGCAGGTTGGTGAGCTTGTTCATGCCCAGGAACAGCAAGGGGTACAGCAGCGGCGCGGTCAACAACGTCAACAGGAAAGTGCGGCGATCACGGGCGAAATCACGCAGCTCCTTGCGCATCACCGTGAAGATGGCGCGGAAATATCCAGTCTGGCTCATGCGTGCAGGCCCTCCTCGCTGCCGATCAGTTTCACGAACGCGTCTTCCAGGTTGCTCTCATGGGCCTGCTCACGCAGTTCCTCCGGTGTGCCCTGGGCAACCACCCTGCCCTGCGCGACGATCACGATGCGGTCACACAGCGCGGAGACCTCCTGCATGATGTGGCTGGAGAAAATCACGCAGCGGCCTTCCTCGCGCAGTTCCTTGAGGAAGCCACGCAGGCCACGGGTGGTCATCACGTCCAGGCCGTTGGTCGGCTCGTCGAGGATGACGTTGCGCGGGTCATGGATCAGTGCCCGGGCGATGGCGGTCTTGGTGCGCTGGCCCTGGCTGAAGCCCTCGGTGGCACGATCGAGGAAATCCTCCATCTGCAACGCCTTGGCCAGGCGCGCGGTGCGCTCGACGATGGCGGCCGAACTCATGCCATGCAGTTCACCGAAGTAGTCGATGTTCTCGCGGGCGGTCAGGCGCTTGTACACGCCGCGTGCATCCGGCAATACGCCGAGGCTGCGGCGCACGGCATTCGGGTCGACGGCGGCGTCGACGCCATCGACCAGCACGCGGCCGCTCTCCGGCGTCATCAAGGTATACAGCATGCGCAGGGTGGTGGTCTTGCCGGCGCCGTTGGGGCCGAGCAGGCCGGTGATCTGGCCGTCATGGGCGGTGAAGCCCACGTCATCCACGGCGATCACTGGCGTCTTGTCCTTGCCCTTGCCGGGGAAGGTCTTGCGGAGTCGTTCTGCAACGATCATGGAAGCGGATTCCTCAGTGATGCGGTGATGTCACGGTTCCCAGCCATTGAAGCTGGTGAACGGCGGCACGTAGTTGAGCTTCTCAAGGCAGGCACCGTCGAGCGCCTTCGGGTCGGTCTTCTCGATGAACTGCGCGAACAGCTTGGGCATGCAGCCGGCGCCAATCACGTTGTGGCCCTGGCCGCGCAGCACGAACAGGCGTGCGTTATCCAGGTGCTTGACCACCTCCTCGCCGTAGCGCGGCGGGGTCACCGGGTCGAACTCGCCTTCCAGCACCAGCGCCGGCACCTTGCCGGCCAGCGGCTTGTGGAAGTCGGCCGGCGCCGTGCCCTTGCGCCAGCTGGCGCACATCGCAGCCATGGACTCGGCCATCTGCTTGCCGAGCACGGTGTCTTCATCGCCTGCGTTGGCAACCATGCCTTCGTCGTCCTCGCTGCACACCACCGACAACTGCATGCCCATCGCCATGGCGTCCTTCATCTCGCCCTGCAGCATCTGCGTCAGCGCCATCAGGTTGTCGTAGCGACCGCCATTGGCTTCATGGATGAGCTTGGGCAGCAACGCGCCGGCAGCCGGCATGTAGGCATACATGCGCACCAGGCCGGCAACGGTTTCTGCACGCAGCTCGCCTTCCTGCTGTTCGCCGGTGCTGGCGTCGCGGTACCGCACCGTTACCGGCTGCGCGCGCAGCCTGGCCAGCAACACGTCCAGCTCGGCACGCGGGTCACCCAGCTTGTCCTTGCACGAGGTGGTCCTGGTGCATTGGGCGAACTGCAGCGCCAGTGCATCATCCAGGTTGCGCGCGAAGATATTGCCCAGCTGCAGGCTGTTCGGTACCACCGAGTCGAGCACGATGCTGCGCGTGGTCTGCGGATGGCGCATGGCGTACTGCTGGGCCACGCGTGTGCCGTAGCTGACCCCGACCAGGTTGATCTGCGCAGCGCCAATGGCCTGGCGCACGGTATCCAGGTCCGCCACCGCATCGGTGGTGGTGTAAAAGCGCAGGTCCGCCTTCTGCGACAGCTGCGTGGCGCAGTTCTGCGCGGCCGCCTGCATCGCCGTTGCGCTGAAGTCGGCGTCGTCAGGTGTGTCGCAGGCCAGCAGGTTCGACTTGCCGGTACCCCGCTGGTCCACCAGGATGACGTTGCGATGCTTGCGCACCTCGGCGAAGGCCGCGTCCACCTGGGGATAGGTGGCAACCGCCGCCTGGCCGGGGCCACCGGCGAGGAAGAACACCGGGTCCGGCTGCAGGTCGGTTTCCTTCTCCGGTGAGACCCAGGCGATGTTCAGCGCGATCTTGCGGCCCTGCGGATTGGCCCGGTCTTCCGGCACTTCCAGCGTGGCGCACTGCGCTTCCAGGCTGTCGTGGCTGCCGTCCGAGCTCAGGCTGCAGGGTTGGAAGTTCAAGCTGCCCAGCGTCTGTGGCTTGCCGGCCACAGCCGTTACGGGCGCGGCCCCGGCGGCAGCGGGCGCAGGCGTA
Organism: Stenotrophomonas sp. STEN031; assembly: GCF_056759975.1. Taxonomy (NCBI): domain Bacteria; kingdom Pseudomonadati; phylum Pseudomonadota; class Gammaproteobacteria; order Lysobacterales; family Lysobacteraceae; genus Stenotrophomonas; species Stenotrophomonas sp. STEN031. The sequence continues at coordinate 14,826 of NZ_JBRREA010000003.1, read as the reverse complement.
TCGGGTGACCGCACCAGGCGGTAGCCGACAATGCCGGCGATCACGGCCAGGGCGAGGATGGTTTGGGTCTTGCGGGACATCATCGGAACAGCCCCTCACGGTTCAAGGAAAAAACGGATCTGCCTGCATCCAGACGCGGGCGCGGCAGCTATGTGACTTCAGGAAAGAAAATATCTTCAATCCGGCTTTCAAACAGCCGGGCAATGCGAAACGCCAGCGGCAGGCTGGGGTCGTACTTGCCGGTCTCCAGTGCATTGACCGTCTGTCGGGAAACCTCCAGCTGCTCGGCCAGTTCACCCTGCGACCAGCCCTTGCCTTCGCGCAGCTCGCGCAATCGGTTATCCATCGCCGCGGCTCAGTGATAGCGCCGTGCGACCACGGCCTTGGCCAGCCCGTATGACAGGCAGACAAAGGGGAACACCCAGATCATCGCCACGTTGGACGGCACATCGATGACCTTGGCCGACTGCAGGAATCCGCCTGTCAGGTAGATCAACGAAACGAACGCCGTAGCAAAGCTCACCGCCTCCAGTTCGATGCGCTGTTGCAGCTCATCGGCATCGCGGATGTAGCGGATCATCGCCCGCAGCACCAGCATCATCGGTGGCACCGGCAACAAGGCGATCAAGGCGCGCAGCGGGCCGTCCTCGACCCGCTTGAGCAGCAGGATCGACAGCACCAGCAACACCACATAGCCGCCCATCGCCAGCATCACCTCGCGGGTATAGCGCTTGCGCAGCTTGGCCGGTGCGGCATCGCAGCCAGCGGGCATCAGCCAGCGCAGCAGTGCTGCGATTGCCAGGCCCAGGGCGATACCAAACAGGATGCCGCTGACTTGCGGCTGCGCGCCCATCGGCTGCCACAGCAGCAGCGCGCATGCGACCAAGGTGAATGCAGCGGCGGCGATCAGCATGCCGAGCGTCCAAAAATTGCGGCTCATCGGCCCGTCCCCTGCGGCAGCAGTTGTAGGCCGCGCGGTGCGGCAACAAACCGGCTGACAGCATGCCGATGAACAGCACGCCGGTTGCCGACACGCCGGCTGGCAACGGAGTCCGTTGCCACGGAACAAACAAGACAACTGCAACAACGCATGGCCCAACTCCTGTAAAGCACGCTTGACACATCCTGCCGCTACGCGCCGACCAATGTCAAGCTTCCTTTACATCGCCAGCAACAGGCCAGCCACTGTTTCCGCACCCTCACCGATTGCCAGCCACCAGCAGCTGTCGCAACTCTCCCTCCAGCAGGGCAGCAGCAGCATCGATCCTTCCCAGCCGGTCCTGGCCTTCATCCGTTTGGGTCTGCGCGCGATACAGCATCACGTCCTTGCTCATGCGGTCCACCTCCGACCAGTAGCGGAATCGCGACATTTCCGGCTCGCGGGCCGTGGCAAGCCGCATCATTGTTGATGCATAGCCGCTGACAGAGTGGATGTCCTCGCAAATCCGATAAAGCTTGACGTCATTGGTTCCCACCCACGCATCAACCGGCAACCGCACAGCACCGAGTCCCAGGCTCAAGCCGATGTCCTCGGCAAGATTTGCGCCGCTGAGCCAATGCAGATCGATCGCGCCGTTGAGTGCCGCAGACCTGCACTTTTCGACGCTGCGCTGGAGTTTGGTGAAGTTCTCCACGATGTCCCTGCGCCTCGAGCGCACTCGGTCCGGCAACCTGTGAACCTCCGGTTCGGTAGGCGTCCAGAACGCATACTTTGCAATCTCCAGCTCGAAGGCACTGACGATATTCAACGAGCCGATGATGCTGTGCAGATAGGCCTCGAACTTCTTTGCATCTGCCATCGCAGGAAATCCGTGGCTGATCCGCTGCATCTGCAACAAGGCGACATACGCACCGCCATAGACAAGCCGGGAGCCCTCCGGCAGGTCACCGAACTGCAGCGTTCGAGCCGTCGACAACGGATCGAAGGTCCTCTGCGTGGCCTCTGCATCGTCCTGGTGGCCGGGCCAGAACGCCGCGCAGAAGCGTTGATAGGCATTGATCGCACCGCCTACCCAGCGATCCGGCATTTCGTGCAGACCGATGGCAGTCAAGGCCAGGGGCGCATTCTGCAGAAGCTCCACCAACGGCAGCAGGCCTACCGCTTCGGCATCCTCCAGGCGGGGCTTTTCAGGTAGCCGCTCCATCCTCTGCAACGAGCAGTTGTCCAGGTTCACCTGCACCACGCGCCCCTGTGCCGCCTGTGCACGTGCATAGGCTGGCGTCAGTTGCCGGGGGCCCTCGTCGAAGCGGCGACAGGGCTTGATGAAATGGATGACGCTGTTGTCCTGCATGAACCTCCCTCCAAAGAGGCAGTTTCGAAGCAATCAGTTCTTGCGGCAAGACACGCCCCACGCTGCCGTGCAGCGTTTGGCACTCATCCACGCCACCCCTTCGTTGTGCCTCGGCTGCACGGCTGCAGCCAGGCAAAGGGCTTGTTCCGGAACGCAGCTGCGCGCCTTGCAGCCGGCGCAACGCGCTGTCGTGGCGGCATGCTGCAAGCGTGTCGCCAATCAGAAAGCTGCTCAGCTGCGCTCGATGGGAGGCTTCGGCGGGGCTGAGCTGACGTACTTCTCGCGGCGAATCTGCGGCATCGGCAGACCGGCCTGCTTCAGCGCTTCCACGCAGGTATCGACCATGTCCGGGTTGCCGCACAGGTAGGCGATGTCACGGGCCGGGTCCGGCGCGATCTCGGCCAGCTGCTGTTGCACATAGCCCTTGCGGACATCGGCATGCGGGTTTTCCGGCAGCTCGCGCGACAGGCAGGGCAGGTAGCGGAAACCCGGGTTGGCGGCGGCGAAGGCGTAGAAGTCGTCGCTGTACAGCAGTTCTTCCGGCGTACGCGCGCCCTGCAGCAACACCACTTCCACGCCGCGCTCCTGCATGGCGGTGCGCAGCTGCGGCAACATCGAGCGGTACGGGGTGACGCCGGTGCCGGTGGCGATCAGCAGGTAGCGGGCATTGTGGTCGCCCGGCTGCAGGCAGAAACGTCCGAACGGGCCGCTGCCGCTGACGTGGTCGCCCAGTTCCATGCCCTCGAACAGGGCCGTGGCGGCGCCGCCGGGGACGAAGCTGACCGCAATTTCCACCGCATCGCCCGGGCCCAGCGCGTGATCGTGGATGGTGGCCAACGAGTAGCTGCGCTTGGCCGGGGTGCCGTCGGCGTAGTCGAAGTGAATCTGAATGAACTGGCCAGGCAGGAAATCCAGCGGCTGGCCGTCGTCACGGACGAACTGGTAATGGCCGATGCTGGGCGCCAGCATGTGCCGGCCGACCAGTTTGAGGGGGAATTGGATTGGCACAGGAGGGGAACAGTGTGTAACCGGGTATGGACCACGGGGCCTCCTATAATAGCCGCCTGCACTTATCCGACGCCTGTACCCGGCGCGAAGGCCCGAGATTGGACTCCCGTACCCCATCCAGCACAGCTGCGCTGCGCATCACCGACCTGCGCAAGACCTATGACAACGGCGTACAGGCCCTGAAGGGCGTGTCGCTGGAGGTCGCCCCTGGCGACTTTTTCGCCCTGCTCGGCCCCAATGGCGCCGGCAAGTCGACCCTGATCGGCATTGTCTCCTCACTGGTGAACCTGAGCGAAGGCCAGGTACAGGTGTTCGGCAGTGACCTGGTGGCCAACCGCAGCGCAACCATGCGCCTGATCGGATTGGTGCCGCAGGAAATCAACTTCAACCTGTTCGAGAAGCCCTTCGACATCCTGGTCAACTACGCCGGCTTCTACGGGATTCCGCGTGCCGAAGCCGAGGTCCGCGCCGAACAGGAGCTCAAGCGTGCGCACCTGTGGAACAAGGCGCAGATGATGAGCCGCACCCTGTCCGGCGGCATGAAGCGCCGGCTGATGATCGCCCGCGCGATGATGACCCAGCCGCGCCTGCTGATCCTCGACGAGCCCACCGCCGGCGTGGATATCGAGATCCGCCGCGACATGTGGAAGACGCTGCAGGAAATCAACGCCGCCGGCACCACCATCATCCTCACCACGCACTACCTGGAAGAGGCCGAGCAGCTGTGCCGCAACCTGGCCATCATCAACCACGGCCAGATCGTCGAGCAGGGCCCGATGCGCGGTCTGCTGGCCAAGCTCGACGTGGAAGGCTTCCTGTTCGATATCGACGGTGAACTGCCCGCCCAGCTGCCGCAGATCGAAGGCGCCACCCTGGTCGCCACCGACGCGCATACGCTGGACCTGGACATGCCGCGCGCGATGGACCTGAACCGTGTTTTCGACGCCCTCAATGCCGCCGGCATCCGCGTGCGTTCGATGCGTACCAAGAGCAACCGCCTGGAGGAGCTGTTCGTGCGCCTCACCGGCAACCTGGAGAACAGCGCCGCATGAGTACCCCCGTTCCCGTGACCGACAGCAGCCGCAACTGGGTGGCGCTGGGCACCATCGTTCGCCGCGAGGTCAACCGCATCCTGCGCATCTGGGGCCAGACCCTGGTGCCGCCGGCCATCACCATGACCCTGTACTTCCTGATCTTCGGCGGCCTGATCGGCTCCAAGATCGGGCAGATGGGCGGCTACAGCTACATGCAGTTCATCGTGCCGGGCCTGGTGATGATGAGCGTGATCCAGAACAGCTACGGCAACATCAGCTCCTCGTTCTTCGGCGCCAAGTTCGGCCGCCATGTCGAGGAACTGCTGGTCAGCCCGATGCCGAACTGGGTGATCCTGTGGGGTTATGTGGCCGGCGCCGTGCTGCGTGGCCTGATGGTGGGCGTGATCGTGCTGATCATCGCCATGTTCTTCACCCCGGTGCGCATCCCGCATCCGCTTGTGACGCTGAGCACGGTGCTGCTGGGCGCGACCATCTTCTCGCTGGCCGGCTTCATCAATGCCGTCTACGCCAAGAAGTTCGATGACGTGGCGATCGTACCGACCTTCATCCTGACCCCGCTGACCTACCTGGGCGGCGTGTTCTACTCGGTGACCTTGTTGCCGGGTTGGGCACAGGCGATGACCCATGCCAATCCAATCTTCTACATGGTCAATGCGTTCCGCTACGGCCTGCTGGGCAGCAGCGACGTGCCGTTGTGGGTGTCGTATGCATTGATGCTGGGCTTTGTTGGCGCGCTCACCGCATTGGCCCTGTGGCTGTTGCGACGGGGCGTAGGCCTGCGCAGCTGAAAGAAGGCGCCGAAAGGCGCCTTTTTTCTTGGCTCTTTGCTTTGGTTCTTGTGGGAGCGGCGTAAGCCGCGAAGCAAAAGATCCAAAAGCCAAAAGCACACCCCCTCCCCAACCCTCCCCTTGCCTTCGGCAAAGGGAGGGGGCAACAGCTTCGCGGCTTACGCCGCTCCCACAACATCACCCGCACCCCGAACACCTATGATGTCTTCACTCCCCTTCGTTGATGGATATCCAAGCTGATGCGCATCCTGATTCTCGGTGCCGGTGGCACTGGCGGTTACTTTGGTGGCCGGCTGGCCCAGGCCGGTGTTGATGTCACCTTCCTGGTGCGGCCCAACCGCGCCGCGCAGCTGGACCGCGATGGCCTGGTGATCCGCAGCCCGCTCGGCGATGCCGCCTTCGCGGTCGCCCACGTCACCGCCGACGCACTGCCGCAGCTTGCGCAGCAGCGCCCCTTCGATCTGGTCATCCTCAGCTGCAAGGCCTATGACCTGGACAGCTCGATCGAGGCCATCGCACCGGCAGTAGGTGCCAACACCACGGTGCTTCCCATCCTCAACGGCCTGCGCCACTACACCGCACTGGACTCGCGCTTCGGGCGCGAGCACGTGCTTGGCGGGCTGTGCTTCATCAGTGCAACCAAGGCCGACGATGGCGCGGTTCTGCACCTGGACAAGCCGGCCAAGCTGACCTTCGGCGAACGTGATGGCGACACCGACAGCGCCCGCGTCAGCGCACTTGCCAAGGCCTGCGAACAGGCCGGCATCGACCATGTCGCCTCGGCCGATATCGCCCTGGAGCAATGGATCAAATACACCTTCCTGACCGCGTTGGCCGCCGGCACCTGCCTGATGCGCGCCGACGTTGGCACTATCGTCGCCAGCGACCACGGCACTGCCTTCATGCAGGCCCTGTACGACGAGTGCCTGGCCGTGGCCACACAGGCCGGGCAGCCGATTCCAGCGAAGGCACAGGAAATTGCACTGGGCGCCATCACCAAGCCAGGCTCACCGATCAAGGCCTCGATGCTGCGCGACCTGGAGGCGGGGCAGCGGGTGGAAGCGGCACATATCGTCGGTGACATGCTGGGCCGCGCGCTTGCCGCCGGCCAGTCCGCGCCGCTGCTGCAGGCCGCGTATTGCCACCTGCAGGCCTACGAGGCACAGCGCGCCGGCTGAACTGCCACCGCGGTGAGCGCATGCAGCGTTCACCGCGGTGGTTTATCTTCGCCGCTACAGGGGATGTACACGCGAAGGATCGAGATGAAAAAGTACCCAGCGCTGGCCTTGGGCTGCGCCGTAAGCATGTTGCTGCTGGCCTGCAGCCGCAGCGAGCCTGAAACAAACGCTGCCGCAACGACACCGGCCGCTGTCGTCGACACGACGCCGGCGGCAACCGACAACGCGGCCGCGGCCACTGTCGGCGGCCTGCAGGACCGCGAGGGCAAGCCCGTCGCCGTGGTGCCCTTCGATATCAGCCGCATCGCCACGACCGACAAGCCACTCGGCGCGCTGCCTTTCTTCGGCCTGCCGCAGGGTTATGAACCCCTCAATGCGCCCCATGTGCGTGCCTGGGCGCGCTTTCCGCTGCGCATGGGCGAAGGCGTGCATTGGGTGGAAGGCCCCAGCTGGTCTGCGCAGATCGTGGTCCCCAGCAGTGCGGGCAAGAGCTTCTCCGCGCTGGAGCTGGAGCGCAATCTCGATACCCTGCTCAGCGCCGCCGGTGCCAGCAAGGTATTTGAAGGCCCCGAGCACCGTGATATCTACTACGGGCCGCAGCTGGAGGATGAGATTGGCGGCGGCTTCATCGATGCGGTCAACAACGGCGCCGACGCCCCCACCTCGGTATGGGTGATCCGCCAGCCCCAGCGCAACATCTGGGTGCAGCTTTCGCTGGATGACCTGCATGCCGGCATGGTGGTACTGGAAGAAGTGCCGTTCACGCCGACCGCCCATTGGTCCGACAGTTTTCCCCATCTCAGCCTGCCGGCCGGCTACAACGACCGCAACAAGCCGCTCCAGCGTGACTTCGACCGTTTCCCCTTCTGGACCGGTGATCACTTCGAGCAGGTTGAAGGCAAGCTCTGGGCGGCCGATTTCGACAAGCCCGAGCGCGCGTATTCGCTGCAAGAGGTACGCCGCAACCTCGAGGCGATGATGGCAACGGTCAACGCAACCAAGGTGTTCGATGGCCGCATTCCGAAAGCCCAGGCCGAGTCGGTACCGGAGTCGGTGCGTTCAGCCTATTCGGGCAGCGCCGGCTACAACTGGGATGATTTCGACCTGGTGGTCTACCGCGCCGATCTGCCCGACGGTCGCCAGATCTGGGTACATGCCCGGCTGGAGTACCTGAGCGCAGGCTGGGTGGTGGTTGAGCGCAAGGGCTTGCAGCAGACCGCGGCCCTGCTGCCCGCAGCGGCGTTGAAGCAGCAGCTTGATAGCCAGGGGCGGGTCGCCATCCAGGTCAACTTCGCCACCGACCAGGCGCAGATCCTGCCCGACTCGCAGCCACAGCTGGAGCAGGTGCTGGCCGTGCTCAAGCAGGACCCTGCATTGCAGTTGTCGGTGGAGGGCCACACCGACAACAGCGGCAATGCGGCACACAACCAGCAACTGTCCGACGCCCGCGCCGCTTCGGTGGTGGCCAGCCTTGCCACCGCCGGCATCGCACCGGCACGGCTGCAGGCGCGTGGTTGGGGCCAGGACAAACCGGTCGCCGACAACGCCAGCGAGGCCGGCCGCGCCAGCAACCGGCGGGTGGAACTGGTCAAGCGCTGATCAGGCGGGGCTGCATTGCAGCCCCCGTTTCACACTGGCGGCAGGCGGAAGAAGGTACGGGTTGCAGCGGTGGCGTTGGCAGCAGTCAATGCCACGTCTTCGCCACGGTCGCGGGCCAGTTCCTCGACGATATGCGACAGGAAGGCCGGCTCGTTGCGGCGGTCCTTGGGCAGCGGCCGCATCGTGCGCGGCAGCAGGTAGGGCGCATCGGTCTCGATCATCAGGCGCTCGGCCGGGATGTGCTTGACCAGTTCACGCAGGTGCGCACCGCGGCGCTCATCGCAGAGCCAGCCGGTGATGCCGATGTACCAGTCACGGTCCAGGTAATCGAACAACTCACGACGCTCGGCGGTGAAGCAGTGCACCACTGCCGGGCCAAGCTTGCCGTCGAAGTTCTTCATCATCGCGATGAAATCATCGTGCGCATCGCGCTGGTGCAGGAACAGCGGCTTGCCGTTCTCGCTGGCGATCTGCAGCTGGCGTTCGAAGGCCTTGCGCTGGGCCGGGCGCGGCGAGAAATCGCGATTGAAATCCAGGCCACATTCGCCCACCGCCACCACTTCCGGGTGTGCGTGCAGTGCGCGCATTTCCGCATCGCATTCGTCGGTGTACTCGCTGGCGTGGTGCGGATGCACGCCAGCAGTGGCGTACAGGAAGCCGGGGTGTCGCTGCGCCAGCGCCAAGGCCATCGGCGAGTGCTCACGGCTGGCACCGGTGATCACCATCTGCACCACGCCGGCGGCTTTGGCGCGCTCCAGCACCGCGTCCAGGTCGCGATCAAAGGATTCGTGGGTGAGGTTGGCGCCGATGTCGATCAGTTGCATTGAGCTGGGTGCGGTGAGGCGGAAACTGGGAATTGTAGAGGTTTGGCCGCAGGCGAGCCCTGTGCAGCATGAACGGAGCCCCGTAGCCCGGGTAAGCGCAGCGCACCCGGGGGCTCTGTGCGAGGTACCCGATGACTCCGCGAAGAGCCCCGGGTGCGCTGCGCTTACCCGGGCTACGGAGTCCGCGCACCGCCTGCAGCGTGTGGCTTCTACAATGCGCCGATGGCAACTGCATTCCCCATCACTCCCCTGCTCCCCGACATCCTCCGGCAGCTGGCCACGCAGCCGCGGCTGGTGCTGGAAGCGCCGCCCGGCGCCGGCAAGACCACCCAGGTGCCGCTGGCGCTGCTGGACGCGCCGTGGCTGCAGGGCAACAAGATCATCATGCTGGAGCCGCGCCGGGTGGCGGCACGCAGCGCTGCCACCTTCATGGCCCGGCAGCTGGGCGAACCCGTCGGCGAGACCGTTGGCTACCGCATCCGCTTCGAGAACAAGGTCTCGGCGCGTACCCGCATCGAGGTGGTCACCGAAGGCATCCTGACCCGCATGCTGCAGGACGACCCGCTGCTGGAAGGTGTGGGTGCGGTGCTGTTCGACGAATTCCACGAACGCCACCTGTCGGCCGACCTCGGCCTGGCATTGGCGCTGGACGTGCAATCGCAGCTGCGCGATGACCTGCGCATCGTGGTGATGTCGGCCACCCTGGACGGTGAGCGGCTGGCGCAGTTCCTGGACGCCCCGCGCCTGTCCAGCGAAGGCCGCAGCTACCCGGTAGACGTCAGCCACTTCCCGGCACGGCGTGACGAGGCCTTGGAAGCGCAGACCCGCCGCGCGGTGGAACAGGCCGTGGCCCAGCATCCCGGCGACGTGCTGGTGTTCCTGCCAGGGCAGCGCGAGATTGCCAGAGTGCAGGCCGCTTTGAGTCCCTCCCCCTCAGGGGGAGGGGTTGGGGAGAGGGTAGGTGGCGCAGCCACCCGCTCTGTCCCATTGCCGGAGGCTTCGCCCGCACCCTCATCCGGCGTTCGGCCATCCCCGCCTTCGCGGGGACAGGCTCTTCTCCCGGCGGGAGAAGGCTATGACGTCCTCCCCCTCCACGGCGAGCTGCCCATCGAACAACAGACCCGCGTGCTGCAGCCCGATCCCGACGGCCGCCGCCGCGTGGTGCTGGCCACCAACGTGGCCGAATCCTCGGTCACCCTGCCCGGCGTGCGTGTGGTGATTGATGCCGGCCTGGCGCGCGAGCCGCGCTACGACCCCAACAGCGGTTTCTCGCGGCTGGATGCGGTGACCATCTCGCAAGCCTCGGCCGACCAGCGTGCCGGTCGTGCTGGCCGCGTTGCTTCCGGTTGGGCGTGGCGACTATGGCCGCAATCACAGCGACTGGAGCCACAGCGACGCCCGGAAATGGCGCAGGTGGAACTGGCCGGGCTCGCGCTGGAACTGGCGGCCTGGGGCAGCGACGATCTGCGCTTCGTCGATCCACCGCCGAGCGGCGCACTCTCGGCCGCGCGCGAACTGCTTCAGCGGCTGGGCGCCTTGAGTGCGGACAACACCATCACCGCATTGGGCAAACGCATGCTGGCGATGGGCACGCATCCGCGCATGGCGGCGATGCTGCTGTCTGCCGGCAATCCGCGCGAGCAGGCCTTGGCGGCAGATATAGCCGCCCTGTTGGAAGCCCGTGACCCATTGCGCCAGGGCGGTGATGCACTCGCCGCACGTTGGCGCGCACTGGCAGCCTTCCGCAATGGCCGTGCGCCTTACGACGCCAATCGCGGTGGACTGGCTGCGATTGATGCCGCCGCCAAACAATGGCGCCGTCGCCTGCGTTGCGATGCGACGCCGCCAGCCGATATCGAAGCGCATGAGCTCGGCGACCTGCTCGCCCATGCCTTCCCCGACCGCATTGCCAGCCAGCACCCCAACGATCCACAGCGCTACCAGCTGGCCAATGGCCGCAGCGCACGCCAATTCGACAACAGCGACCTGCGCGGCGAACCCTGGCTGGTGATCAGCGAACTGCGCCATGACCCGCGCGATGCCTTGATCCTGCGCGCAGCTCCGGTGGACGAACATCGCCTGCGTCGCGACTTCTCCCAGCGCTTCAAGACCCAGGACGTAGTGCGCTGGAACAGCACCAAGCGTGCATTGGAAGCACGTCGCGAATCCAGCTTCGAGCGCATCGTGCTGGACAGCCGCCCGGCCGGCCAGGTGGACCCGGCGCGCGCCGCACGCGCGCTTACCGATGCGGTGCGCGAACTGGGGCTGGACGCTTTGCCCTGGACCGAAAACCTGCAGCAATGGCGCTGGCGGGTGATGGGACTCAGAAAGTGGATGCCGGAACTGGAGCTGCCCGATCTATCCGACACGGCCTTGCTTGAGACACTGGATGATTGGCTGCTGCCAGCATTCAACGGCAAGACGCGGCTGGAAGCCTTGTCCGAGGAAGAGCTGGGCGAGGCACTGAAGTCCGGCATCGACTGGAGCAAGCGGCAGCTGGTGGATCGTCATGCGCCGACCCGTATCAGCGTGCCTTCTGGAATGGAACGGCGCATCGAATACGCGCTGGATGATGACGGCGTCAATCCGCGCCCACCGGTACTGGCGGTGAAGCTGCAGGAGCTGTTTGGCCTGGCTGATACCCCGCGCATTGCCGATGGGCGTGTGCCGCTGTTGTTGCATCTGCTGTCGCCGGGTGGAAAGCCTTTGCAGGTGACCGGTGACCTGCGCAACTTCTGGCAGAACACCTATGCGGAGGTCAAGAAAGAGATGAAGGGGCGCTATCCGCGGCATCCGTGGCCGGATGATCCGTGGAGCGCTACCGCCACGCATAGAGCGAAGCCGCGGGGGACGTGACTGGGGTTTGGCAAAAGCAGAAGCGAGAGCGAGAGCAAACACAAAAGCACCCCTCCCCAACCCTCCCCTGCGCTGCGCGCAAGGGAGGGGGTGGGTCCTGGCAACCTGTCAGATGCAGCGCAGCCGTTTTGGCTCCCTCCCTTTGCCGCAGGCAAGGGGAGGGTTGGGGAGGGGTAGCTTTGACGTTCGCAGTGCTCGTTACTTCAGCTTCAGCCTTCCACAACAATGCTCAACCCTTCCCGGCTAACATCCCGTACACGGCCCTCTGGTAAGAATGAGGGTCTGGCCCTCATCTACATGGAGTCCCCACATGAGCAAGTTCAGCGATATCACCGGCCCGGCACTGGAGCGTGCACTGGAACTGGTCAACAGCGCCGGTGGCAACATCAAGCACGGTGGTTCCAGCGCCGCCGAATGGCTCAAGACCGGTGCCGCCATTGGTGCGATGAAGACCGGTGGCCGTGCCGTCACCCGCGTCGCCAAGCGCAACCCCACCGCTACCGTCGCCGTTGCGGCCGTTGGCCTGGGCCTGATCGGCTATGCGCTGTACCGCAAGAACAAGCGCGACAACGAGGCCATCGAGGCCAAGTCGCGGCAGATCGCGCAGCGCCGCCGCCATGCAGCCAGCGTGACCGATGAAACCAGCGATATTGGCAGCGACGCCTGAGTTTTTTGGGTGGGGTTTGAATCAAAAGCCCCCCTCCCCAACCCTCCCCTGCGCGTCGCGCAAGGGAGGGAGAAGGTTCTTGCAGCGCCTTTATGCTTGCTAGAGACCTAGTTCTGCCAGAACGGCTGCGGTGGACTGACCGACGTCATCCAGCTGCGGGTTGATCCGCCCCGGCTCGTTGGCGAACTTGATCGGTATGCCCAGGTGGGTACCACCCTGCGCATCGGTCCAGACCATCTCACGCGCGCGCGTATGCGGATCATTGAAGGCTTCGGTCAGCGTTTTCACTGGCGCCCAGCACACGTCGATGTCGTGCAGGAACAGCGTCCATTCCACCAGGGTGCGGCGGGAAAAGGTTTCGGCCAGGAAGTCCTTGACCGGGTCCTGGCCACTGCCCGGTGGCAGGTGGCAGAGGTGGATCAGGTCGGCGCGGCCCAGCGCATTGAGCAGGTTTTCGGCGAACTTGTGCTCGGCACCGCCCAGCGCGATCCAACGGTCGTCGGCGCAGCGGTAGAGCTTGTACAGCGCATTGCCGCCCCAGCTGCGCTCTTCCTTGATCACCGGATCGCGGCCCAGCGCGAACGGCGGGCCCAGCACGTTCGGCAACCAGGCCATCAGCGCGTCCTGCATCGACAGGTCGATGTAATCGCCCTCGCCCGTGCGCTCACGGCGGAACAAGGCCATCAGGATGCCATTCAACGCCATCAACGAGCCGGCCATGTCGGCCACCGGCATATGCGGCATGGCCGGGGTGCCATCCGGCGCGCGGTTCAGGCTGACCACGCCGGTATCGGCCTGCATGGCCAGATCGTGGGCGGGGCGGTTGACCTTGGGGCCGGTCTGGCCGAAGGCGCTGATCGAGCAGTACACCAGCTTGGGATTGATCGCCCTGCAGCTGGCGTAGTCGATGCCAAGGCGCTTGGCGACGCCGGGGCGGAACGCTTCCACCACCACATCGGCCCACGCCACCAGTCTGGCGAACGCCGCCTTGCCGTCGGCGCTTTTCAGATCCAGCACGATGCAGCGTTTGCCGCGATGGGTGTTGCGGAACCAGGTGCTGGCCCCCGCCTGCTTCAGGCCGACCTCGCGTACCGGTTCGCCGCTGGGCGGTTCGATCTTGATCACGTCGGCGCCGTGGTCGGCCATCACCATGGTCAGGTGCGGCCCCGGCAGGAACAGCGACAGATCAAGTACGCGTACACCTTCAAGCTTCATCATCGGCTCCGTTGCCTCACGCGCCCAGCAGGCGCGCGCGGTCTGCATCGTTGTAGCCCAGCTCGCGCAGCAGCGCGTCGGCATCGGCGTTGAGCGGCGGGCAAGCGGCGCCGCTCAGGCGCTGGCCGTCGAGCTTGATCGGGTTGCGCAGCAGGCGCTGCGTGCCCTTTGCATGCTCGACATCCTGCAGCATGTCGACGTCGCGCACATAGGGGTTGTCCAGTGCCTGGGCGATATCCAGCACCGGCGCGATCGGAATGCGTCCGGCGAACAGCTGGGTCCAGTGCGCGCTCGGCTGGGTGCTGAGGATGGCATCGACCAGCACGGTCAGCTCCTCGCGCACATCGCGACGCGAGGCGAAGTTGGCAAAGCGCGGCTCGGCGGCCCAGGCCGGGTTGCCGATGCCTTCGACGAAGATTTGCCAGAACTTCTCCAGCATGCACATCACCATCACCCAGCCGTCGGCGGTGCGATAGACCTGGCACGGCACGGTGGACGGGTGCGCGCTGCGCGACAGGCGCTCAGTGCGGTGGCCTTCGTTGAGGTACCAGGTCGCGGGATAGCTGAGCTGGTGCAGGGCCACGTCGAACAGACTGACATCGACATCGCGGCCCTGGCCGGTACGCATGGCGCCGATGATGGCGGCCAGCAGGCCCATCGACAGGGTGGTGCCGGTCATGAAATCGACCATGGACAGGCCGAAGCGTGCTGGCGGTGCATCCGGCTCACCGGTGAGCGCCATGAAGCCGGCTTCGGCCTGCATCAGGTAGTCGTAGCCCGGCCATGCGGCGCGCTCGTTGTCGCGGCCATAGGCGGACAGGTGGGCGCAGACGATCTTCGGGTTGAGCTTGCTGAGCGTGGCGTAGTCCAGACCGAGTTTGCCGGGCTGGTCACCGCGCAGGTTGTTGAGCACGGCATCGGCGCTGGCGACCAGCTTCTCAAACACCTCGCGGCCTTCGGCGGCTTTCAGGTCCAGCCGCAGCGAGCGCTTGTTGAGGTTGAAGGTCTGGAAGAACAGGCTGTCGCCTTCGCCCAGGAAGTACGGACCGGTGGCGCGCGATACATCGCCGCCCGGCGGGGATTCGATCTTGATGACTTCGGCGCCGAGGTCGGCCAGGTGCATCGAACCATAGGGGCCGGCACCGTATTGTTCGACGGCAAGGATGCGTAGTCCCTGCAGGGGAAGGTCTTTCATGTGTGGCCTCTGGTCTGGAAAAAGCACCGCGGTTGGTTGAGGACCGCGGTGAAGGGATGCTTTGGCTTTGGCTTTGGCTTTGGCTTTGGCTTTGGCTTTTGCTATGGCATTGGCTTTGGATTTGGCTTTGGCTTTGGCTTTGGCTTTGGC